>JASLDA010000360.1 GCA_030151745.1 Chitinophagaceae bacterium
CCGGCGTGCAGAGCGCCGGCGAGGGTAACAGCGGCTTTTACGTACGCGGCGGCGGGCCGGACCAGAACCTGATCCTGCTGGACGATGCCGTAGTTTACAATACCGGGCACTTGTTCGGCTTCTTCTCGGTCTTCAACTCGGATGCGCTGAAGAACGTCACCCTCATCAAAGGCAGCATGCCGGCGAATTACGGGGGCCGGCTGTCTTCGGTCGTCGACGTAAGCATGAAGGAAGGCAATTCCAAAGAGTACCATGCCGAAGGCGGAATCGGGCTTATATCTTCCCGGCTGACCCTGGAAGGCCCGATCGACAAGGGCAAGGGATCGTTCATGCTCTCAGGGCGCCGCACGTACATCGACCTGCTCATCAAACCCTTCACCTCGGGGCAGTTCGAAGGATCCGGCTATCATTTTTACGACGCGAACCTCAAAGCGAACTACCGGCTCGGGCCGAAAGACCGGGTTTACCTGAGCTCCTACTTCGGGCGGGACAAATTCAGCTTTGCGAACGAAGGGCAGTCGTTCAGCGCCAAGATCCCCTGGGGCAACAGCACGCTCACCCTGCGCCACAACCACCTTTTCAGCGACAAGGTCTTCCTGAACACGACGCTGGTCTACAACGACTACAAGTTTTCGTTCGAAGGCATCCAGAACGATTTCAGTGTGAAGCTCAGCTCCGGCATACATGACTGGAACGCGAAAAGCGACCTGGACTGGTTCACCTCGGGCAATCACCATATCAAGGCCGGCCTTGCCTACACCTATCACACCTTCGTTCCGAACCAGATCTCCGGCCGCTCGGATACCACCGTCTTCGAACCGAACAACGCGCTGCTGAAATATGCGCACGAAGCCGCCGCCTACCTGCTGGACGAATTCGATCCTTTCCCCTGGCTGAAAGTCAATGCCGGCCTGCGCTACAGCTGGTTCGGACAGGTAGGGCCCTATCAGCACAAGACCTATAATTCGATCGAGCAGCCCATCGACAGCACCTGGTACGGCCCCGGTAAGCTGGTGCGCAGCTACGGGGGCTTCGAGCCCCGGCTGAACCTGCGCTTCGCCCTGAACGCCCGCGCCTCCATCAAGGCCAGCGCCGTTCGCAGCAACCAGTACATCCACCTGGTCAGCAACAACGGCTCGACATTGCCTACGGACATATGGGTGCCGAGCACCCTGCTCGTACAGCCGCAGCGGGCCTGGCAATACAGCGCCGGCTACTTCCAGAACTTCTTCGACAACGCTCTCGAGACCTCCGTGGAGGTGTACTATAAAGACATGCGCAACCAGGTGGAATACCGGGAAGGCTATGTGCCCACCACCCTGCGGGACCCGGAGCTGGACTTCGTATTCGGCCGCGGCAAAGCCTACGGAGCGGAATTTTTCGTGAACAAAACCAAGGGAAAGCTCACCGGCTGGATCGGCTACACGTTGTCCTGGACGTACCGGTATTTCGATCAGCTGAACAGCGGCGAGCGCTTTCCCGCGAAATACGACCGCCGGCACGATATCTCGATCGTAGCCTCCTACCAGCTGAGCAAGAAGTGGACCTTCTCCAGCGTCTTCGTCTACGGCTCCGGCAACGCGATCACGCTGCCGACGGCGTTCTATTTCGTGGAAGACCAGCTGGTGGCTCAATACAGCAAGCTGAACGCGTACCGGATCTTCCCCTATCACCGGCTCGACATAAGCGCCGTGTACACCCCCCAGCCGGCGAAACCCCGCCGAATCAAAGGCAGCTGGGCATTCTCGATCTACAATGTCTACAGCAGGCAGAATCCCTATTTCCTGTATATCGACTCCCGCAGCCTGGGCAACGGCAAGTTCGATCTTAAGGTAAAGCAGGTGAGCATCTTTCCTATACTGCCGAGCGTTACGTACAACTTTAATATCTAGTTGGATAAGGTTGGATAGGGTTTTATCGGAAACAAACCGGGTGATCCGCTATGATGAACATCATCCACCCCTATCCGACGTCATCCAACATCCCCGGTATTGTTTATGCCGCCTATTCAACTACTCAACCCTTCAACCGTCACCGGCGCAGTTCTTTTGCGCACATTTTGTTAGATTACGAAAATGCAAGCCGACAAAGACGATATCCGGGCCTTAAACGACGGCATCGATGCCTGGCTCGAGGAAGGGCTGATCGACTCTGTGCTGGCGGCGCGCCTGCGGGCAAGCCTGGTGCGGAAAAACTCGGAGCGGGCTCAGCTGGCGCAGTACTTCTTCATCATAGCCATCTCCAGCGCCCTGCTGGCGGCAGGTGCGCTGCTGATCAACGAGAAGCTCCTGGAGCGGTTGCGCCGCACCTTCCTGCTTTCGAACTATACCATAGCGCTCGCCGCGATCCTGCTCGCCGCGGCCGGCTTCTGGTATGCCCGGCACCGGCGCGGGGTAGCGAGCGTAACCGCTTACGAAACCTATATGCTGCCGGGGGCATTGAGCAGCGTGGTGGCGCTGGTCTATCTCTGCAAGGAGTGGGGTAACGGCGAAGGCTACACCCTGTTTACCGGGCTCTGCGCCATCCTGTTCTTCAGCCTGAGCCTTGCCTTCGGCTCGCGCCTTCTCTGGGTCGTGTTCATCGCCTCGATCATGGGCTGGTTCGGAGCTTTCAGTACCGTGTTCAGCACCGGCAACCTGTTCCTGGGCATGAATTACCCCATGCGGTTCACCGTGTTCGGCATTCTTGTTACCGGGTTCTCTTTTCTCGTAAAACGTATTCCCCGCATCGAGGCCATGCACCCGATCACTTACCAGGCGGGATTGCTGATCTTCTATACGGGACTTTGGGGCGTATCGGTATTCGGGAATTACGGCAGCATCGCGGCATGGCAGGAAGTCCGGCAGTTCGTCATGCTGCCGTACGCCGTCGGCTCCGGGCTCATAACCGCGCTGGGCCTCTGGATCGGCATCCGGCGCGAAGATCCCACGCTGCGGGACTTCAGCATCCTGTTCCTGCTGCTGAATCTGTACACACGCTACTTCGAGTATTTCTGGAACCGCATGAACCAAGGCATTTTCTACCTGATCCTGGCCATCTCGTTCGGGTTGCTGGCGCACTGGCTGAGCCGTTCGGCAAAGAAGGGAGGATCGGCGAAGGCCTGACAGCCGCCTCAAAAGAATAAACCCCGATTACTGTCCGACAGCACCGGGATTCACAAGTTGAAGCAAGAGGCTTCGGCAATATCACAACAAATACAATGCCACAGAACGTTAAGCAACTGTGTATACAGGGTCTTCCTGGTCCGGCTCCCGGTCGGGATTCCATTCCAGGATAAAGCTGTTCCGGCCTTCGCTGGTCAGGATCCTGAGGTAGCGCTGCTGGATCAGCTCCAGCATGGAAAGAAAGGTAAAGATGGCATGGATGCGGTTTTCGGCCTGCCCGAACAGGGTATCGAAGCTCAGCCGCCGCTGCCGCCCCACCCTGTCGATCAGATAGCCGCGCTGCCCCTCCATGCTGTAGTTGTATTTCACGACGACGTGCTGGGGCTTCGCGCTGCGGTCCTTCAGACGCTTCAATACCTTTTCGAAGCTTTGCGCCAGCTTATAGACCGTTATCGTCTGCATTTCGGTACCCTCGCCGCCCGCCGCCGTCACGGCCTCCATTTCCTCCCGGATGTTTCCGCGCTTCCGGGCCAGCAAACGCTCGGCCTCGAGCAGCGCCATTTCCTCGGAGGCTTCTTTGTAGCGCTTATATTCCAGGATCTTGTCGACGAGCTCCTGCCTCGGGTCGATCTCGTTGCCGGCTGCGTCCAGGTCCCGCCGCGGCAGAAGCATTTTCGCCTTGATGCGCATCAGCGTGGACACGAACAGGATGAACTCCGAAGCCAGCTCTATATTCAGCGCTTCCAGCTTGTGGATATAGTCCAGGAAATCCCGGATCAGGCCGTTGATCGGGATATTGTAAATATCCAGCTCGTCCCGCTCGATGAAAAAGAGCAGCAGGTCGAAAGGCCCCTCGAACTGGGGCAGCCGGATCTGGTAATTTGCGGACAGGTCGTCTGAGATTTCTGCGAAGTTCCGGTATTCTGCCGTTCGGCGGCCAGGCTAAGCCCGTTCCGCGCATTGCGGGCGTAGCGAAGCAACTATTTCCCCCGTCCCTGGAACAGCACGATGAACGTGTACATCATGATCTTCAGGTCCAGCGCCAGGGAGCAGTTTTCGATGTAAAGCAGGTCGTACTTCATCCGCTCGATCATCTCTCCCACATTCTCCGCGTAGCCGAACTGCACCATGCCCCAGCTGGTAAGCCCGGGCTTTACCTTGTGCAGGTACTTGTAATGCGGATGCGTCGCGGAAATGAGATTGATGAAATGCGCGCGCTCCGGCCGCGGTCCTACCAGGCTCATGTCGCCTCGCAGGATATTGAAGAATTGCGGCAGCTCGTCGATGCGCCATTTGCGCATAATCCGGCCCCAGCGCGTGATCCGCGGATCGTCCTTGCTCGAGAGCGCCGGCCCGTTCGCTTCGGCATCGATGCGCATGGACCGGAACTTGTAAATGAAAAACGGCCGGCCGAACAAGCCTATGCGCTGCTGCCGGTACAGCACCGGCCCGGGGGAGGACATCTTTACGCGCAGCGCCGCGAATATGTAGACGGGCAGCAGGATGAGGATGGCGAACAGCGCGGCGATGATATCGATCACGCGCTTGCAGACGCGCTGCCAGTCAGGCATCAGGTCCGGGTAGATATGGATCAGTCCGACGTCGTAGACATTGCTGGTCTTCACGGAGCCGCTGATGATATCATACAGGTCCGGCAGCACCTTCACGACTACGGCGCGGTGGCTCAGGCGGGTCAGGATCTGCTCCAGCAGGTGGTGCTCCGAGGAGTCCACCGCCACGATCACCTCCTCGATATCGTGCTCGTCGATAATAGCCTCCAGCTGCGAGAGATGCCCGAGCTGCGGCAGGTAGTGGCTCATGCCATTCGACGCTTCCAGGTTGCTGTACGTAAAGCCCACGAAGATATTTCCGAGCTTCATCGGGCTGTCCACGATCCGCTTGTATATATCGATCGCTTTGGCATTGCCGCCGATAACGAGGGTGCGGAATCCCACCTTCCCGGTTTGCAGCCGGCGCTTCACCGTATTGAGCATAACCAGCCGTACGGTCAGCGTAGCGAGCGTGTGAATGAGCATGTACCGCCCGGTCATCTTGATGAACCAGGAATGATCGGTCTGATCGTTGGCAAAAACGGTAATTGAGATGATGACCGTCCCGATGATGCAGGAAACCAGGGTCCGGTTCACCTCGTGCAGGCGGCTTTTACGGTAGAGGTCGAAATAGGTGCCGGAAAGCAGGTATAGCAGAATCCATCCCGCAGGTACCAGCAGCAGGCCGAAGATCCAGTCGCGCAGCCCGAACGGGGTCATGGTGTGCGCGGGGTTCCATTTCGCCAGCAGCCAGTGGCGGTACACCCAGAAAAGCACCCAGGCGCCGACCGCGGCAATATAATCCAGCAGGACCAATTGCCGGATAGCCCGCCGTTTCACCTGAGCTGCACGGATCATAGGCACTGTACGTTAGAAGCTGACGACCTTGACATTATCGATGCGGGCAGTGCCGCTGCTCTGCCCGTCCGGCAACCTCGTCCCGAGAATGACCTGGTATTTGGGGCCCTGGTGCGAGCCCACGAATTCCCGGATACCGACATAGAACTTCTTCCAGTCGGTCTGCTCCCGGATACCGATGAGGTATTCCTCGTAAATGCTTCCGTCGTTAAGAAAGGCGCGCATCCCGATGGTGAGCGGCATATTGCCCTTGTAGTCCACCTCTACATAAGCCGCGCGCCCGGGTGTGAGGGATAAGGTATCGCTCACGACGGTCACGGAATCCTTGCCGGCGCCCAGCTCCATGATCCCCGATCCGCCGCCTTCGAACACCCCGCTGGTCGTACGCTCCAGCGTGCCGTTCCCGGAACGCGGCTTGAACCGCAGCGTACCGGCCTGGTCAAAGTTCTCGTTGAACAGCAGCTGTGTGCCGGACAGGTAATAGGTAACCGGCGTCCAGTCTATGGTCTGGCCGGGCCTCGGGGTGACGGTCATCGTATCTGCGGCGTACATCGGATAGGTGATCGC
>JASLDA010000133.1 GCA_030151745.1 Chitinophagaceae bacterium
GCGGCCTGGGTTCACGGGCTGCTGGAGCTGCTGATCTTCCTGCCGCCCTTCGAAAGCCGCTACGACAGCTGGAGCTCGATAGGCCGGGCCCTCCGCTACACGAATTACCCGGGGATGCTGATCATCTTCTGCCTGGTGGTGGCGATGATCCGGGAGAAGGCCGAAACCGCGCGGCGCTTCAGCCAGCAGCAGGACGCCGCCACCCTGCTCCGGGATGCCGAGCTGTTCAAGCTCCGGCAGCAGCTGCAGCCGCATTTCCTGTTCAACAGCCTCAATGCCATATCCAGCCTTACGATAACCGCCCCGGACAAAGCGGCGGAGATGGTAAGCAGGCTGGCAGACTTCCTGCGGACCGCCGTGAAGCAGGGCCAGCAGGAATACGTGAGCTTCGACGAGGAGCTGAGCTACCTCCAGAGCTACCTCTGGATCGAGGCCGTCCGCTTCGGCGATCGCCTGCATATCGACTGGGAGATCGACGAAGCCCTGCACGGAACGCGCATCCCGCCCTTCCTGCTGCAGCCCCTGATGGAAAACGCGATCCGGTACGGCGTGTACGGGCGCACCGGCGAGGTCCGTATCAGCATCAAGGCCGTCAGCGACAACGGGCTGCTGCACATCCGCATCGATAATCCCTTCGATCCGGCAATGCGGCCTTCCAAGGGCACGGGCTTCGGCCTCACCGGCGTCCGCCGCCGGCTGTATCTTCTCTTTGCACGCCAGGACCTGCTTCGTACCGAGTCCGGGGCAGCCAGCTTCCAGACCGACATCCTCATACCGCAAGTCTGAGCACGAACCCGCAATCCAAAATCCCACCTCTAAAATCCACAATCGTGTACAAGGTTATCATCATAGACGACGAGCCCCTGGGCCGCGATCTTATCCAGGCGCTTCTCGGCAAGCATGAAGGGTACGAGCTGGCAGCCAGCTGCGGCGATGGATTCGAAGGATTCAAGGCCATCCAGCAGCATCAGCCCGACCTGATCTTCCTGGACGTGCAAATGCCGCGGCTGAGCGGCTTCGAAATGCTGGAGCTGCTGGACGAGCCTCCGGGTGTGATCTTCACGACCGCCTTCGATCAATATGCAATGGATGCCTTCGAGGCCCAGGCCGTAGACTACTTGCTGAAGCCGGTAACGCGGGAACGCTTCGATAAGGCGCTGGAAAAATGGGAGCGCTCCGCCAAGAAACCGGATGTATCCGTTACCCTGCCCGCACTGCAGGAAGCGGCATCCGCAGGCTACACCCAGCGCATCGTCGTAAAGGACCGCGGCGCCATCCGCATTATCCCGGCCAATGAGATCCACTACATCGAGGCCGCCGACGACTATATCAAGATATTCACGGCGGACGGCTACTTCCTGAAGAAAGGCACGATGAACCAGCTCGAATCCAGCCTGGACCCGGCTCAATTCGTGCGGGTGCACCGCTCGGCGATCATCCCCGTAACGCAGATCTCGAAGATCGAGCCTTATGAAAAGGAGAGCCATATAGCGCGGCTGCAATGCGGCGGCGCCGTTCCCGTCAGCAAAGCCGGCATGGCGAAGCTGAAAGAGGTGCTGGGATGGTAAGCTAAAGCGGCCGGGAGTCCGGCAGGACCGCCGCCGTTACCGGAGCGCATCAATGCTCTCCTTCCCGCCGCGAAGCGCTTTTTTCCAGGTAATACCGTACCCCGAGCACCCCCGAGATACCGAGCAGCACTACGAGCAGGCCGGTCATCGGGTTGTTCTGCAGGTAGCTGATCAGCGCCTCCTGGGTGTATTCCCCTTTATAGACAAGAGCCAGGTAGAAGGTCGCAAGAAAAGCGTAGGAGATGAAGTATGCGACGATCGAGATCAGCACCCAGGCCGCCGGATTGCGTCCCTTGGACGCTGCAAGCCTGGCATTGGAATAGATCAGAAAGCCCAGTATAAGAAGAAACAGAATGCTCATGGAATCGAAAATTGGCGAAGCCTCAGGCCGCCCGTGGGTACGAAGCTGCCTGAGGCCGCGCTGGTTGTAGCCGTCTTGGATCCTCCCGCGGAACCTCGCCCCGGGGAGACGGCGGGTCTTCGTGCTGCTAAGGTCGGCGATTTATGCCCGGCCGGCGTATTGCTTCATGAACTCGGCAACGCTGCTCATCAGATGCTCGAGCTGGGCCTCGCTCAGGCCGTGATGGCAGGCCAGGAGCATACCGCCGCGCATCACCTTGTCGGCTTCGGGATAGCCTTCCGCCGCGGCCTTGTGCGGTACATTCTTGAAGCCCGGCTGGCGGAGGATATTCCCCGTAAATACCGTGCGGGTCTGGATATTGCGCTTCTCCAGGAAGATCTGCATAACGCGGCGGATGAACGGCGCCGATTCACGGACCGTAACGGCGAAAGCCAGCCAGCCGGTACGGGAACCGGGGAGCTGATTCGGCAGGATGAAGAACTCCTCGTACTGGCTGAAGAACTCGCGCATGCGGCGGAAGTTCTCCGTGCGCGTATCGATGTTCCAGCCGAGGTTATCGAGCTGCACAAGCCCGAAGGCGGCGCCGAGCTCGGCAGGCTCTATATTGAAGCCGGGCTCTTCGAACACGAACTTCGCATCGTAAGGAATGCCGTCCACTTCCACGTTGAAGCGGTTTTCGATGGCCTCGCTCTCGACGAAGAGGGAGGAGCTGCGGCCCCAGCTGCGGAGCAGCCGGCCGCGGTTGTAGAATGCCTCGCCGTTTACGCAGAGCATGCCGCCGTTACCGGCGCAGTTGATGATATGGGAGCCGTAGAACGAGGTTGTGCTCATATCGGTGAACCGCCCGCTGGAGCTTCCTCCGATCTCCGCGCCCAGCGTATCGGCGCTGTCTTCCAGTACAAACAGCTTGTGCCTGTCGGCGATCTCGCGCAGCTTCGCCCAGTCCGGCAGGTTGCCGATCAGGTTCGGGATGATCATGGCCTTGGTCTTCGGCGTGATCATGGCCTCGACCTTGGAGGCATCAAGATTGTAGGTGCCTTCCTCGACATCGATGTACGCAGGGATGAAGCCTTTCTTGACGAAGGGCGCTACCGTCGTGGAGAATGTCAGCGCCGGCGTGATGAACTCGTCTCCGGGCTGCATGCCGATAAGCTCGGCGGCAAGGTAGAGGGCGGATGAACCGGAGTTCACCATAATGCCGTAGTCTTTCCGGTAAAGCTCCGCGACGCGGGCTTCCATTTCGCGCACATGCTTGCCCATCTGGGTAGAGGTGCGCAGAACGCGGTTTACGGCTTCAATTTCAGCTTCTCCATATACGGCTTTGCCGTAGGGGACATGGATGTATTCGGTCTGAACCATTTCGGGTGTTTAAAATAAAATGGACTGCGAATGTAGCGGACAACGCGGACTAATCCCCTGCGCCGCGTTATGCCGCGGTGTTAATGTTTATAGATCATCGGCTGGTATTCCTCGCTGCCTTCCATGACTCGTTTCGCGAACGGGCAGACCGGCCGGATCAGCACGCCGCGCTCCCGGGCATATTCAACGGCCCGCTGCAGGAGTTGCTTCCCCACTCCCTTGCCGCCGAGCGAGTCGTCCACCTCGGTGTGCAGGATCGTGAAGTGATCGGCGGCATGCCATTCGTAATACATCTCGGCCAGCTGCCTGCCGTCTTCCTCGATGAAAAACCGCCCGCGGCGGCCGTCGTCTTCGTGTTGTATTTGCATGAGTGCAAGTTAAGGTTCGCTAAAGTATAGCCCGGACCGACATCCTCCCGGTATGGACGGTCGTGCCGATTCCGGGCTTGCGGCCTTCATACTCGAGCGACAGCTCGATGCCTTTGGTCACGCGGCGATCCCAGGAGGCGTACCATATGAAATTGGCCCCAGGCTGAAGCGCGTCGAGGATCGTAAAGGCTACCGGCGCCGTCGTAAGGCCGTTGTAGGTAATGCCGGCGTAGCTCCCGCGCAGCAGCAGCACTCCTGAAACGGGCTTGCTGTAGCGGGCTTCCAGGTCGACGCGGCGGATCTCCGCCTGCTCGCCGCCGTAAGCCGCCTCGTTCTGCCGCTCCTCATACCGCAGCGTCCCGGTCATCCGGAATACCGCGCGGTACATCCAGGTCAGCGCGGGCTCGGCGGCCAGTGCGTGCACGGCATAGGTTCGGCCATCGTTCAGGGCCGACTGGTAGCTCCGCAGCGACTTGCGGGTCAGGATATTCGTATTGAACGCCGGGCTGATATTCCAGCGCAGGCGAACGGTATGCTGCTGGTTGCCCTGCCCTTCCACCCCATAGGTGAGCAGCTGCTTGTTGGTGTTGTGGAGATAGCTGTAGTCCAGGCCGTAGACGGTGCTGTTGCGGTTGAAGAACGCCGTATTGCTGAGGCTGGTACCGGCGAGGATGATGCGGTCGTCGCGCAGGGCAGGCAGGAAGGGGTTCATGGCCTCGGTCATGCCGGTGCCTGCAAGCCTGTTCGTGATCTGCAGCGAGCCCTGGTCGGAGAACCGGGAGATGAACCGGCCGGCCCGGCCGGGCTTCCGGCCCCGGTACAGCTGCGCCGCATCGAACGACAGGCTTTGGTTGAAGGTGACGTAGTTCACCCGCACATATTCATTGCTGGGCGTGAAGATGCGGATATAGCGCTTCTGGTCCTGGTAGACGGCGATCTCGAACTCGTTGGCCGTCTGCACCCCATCGCCGTTGTAGTCGACCCAGGTATAGATGCCCTGTCCCGCCGGCACCTCGACGTAGGTGTAGATCCGTTTCTGCTCCTGCCCCGCCCCGGTCTCGTACAGGCTCTGCAGCTGCAGCGCATTCCTGAAGAGATTGCCGTTGTATTCCAACCGCCCCAGTCCCGTCTCCTCCGGCCGCTGGTTGCTGAAAAGGGTGTCGTCGATCAGCAGGCGGCGGTACGAGCCGGTCAGGCTGACCTGGTGGTTCTTCCAGCGCGTGATCCCGATCTGCATATCCAAGGTATGGCTGTGTGATTGGCGGATCAGCGCGTTGGCCCTGGGCAGCTCGTCGCTGCGGCTGGTATAGGTGATCCCGTAGCGCAGGCGCTGCGTCTCCGGGGTTTTCAGGTATGCGGAAAGAATGGAGAAACGATATGCGTCCGGGCGCAATGTATCCTGGATACGGGCGCGTATCCGGTTGTCTTCCTGCTGGAACGACGCGCCCAGCAGGGTCTTGTTCAGTTTCAGGAAGCGGTATTCCGCTACGGCGCTCGGCCTGGAAAAGCGTGAGCGGCTGAAGGTGTCGACGGCGTCCAGCTGGTTGATGCTGCCGCCGATCCGCCATTGCTTCCGCTCCAATGCATAGGTCACTATATTCCGGTAGCCGTTGTAGGTCCCGCCCCGCCCGTAATAGCCGAAGGAATAGCCGGCGGTGCCGAAGCGGCGATGTTCCAGGTTCGTAGAGAACGAGGCCAGATGCTCGTCCGGCTTATTGTCGGTCTGAATAGCCGGCACGTTCCAATCCCGGCCGAACTCCACGTTCCGGTACGGCGCAATGGCCCGGAACTTTGCCTGCACGTATTCATAGCTGGCCTCGTTCCTCCAGATCAGCGGCCGCTTACCGGTAGAATCACGGCCGCCGAGGTTCCGCTGCTCCTGGTACCGGAGCTTCGACGCGAGCCCCAGGTGCTGGTCGTTGCCGATGCTCGAGAACAGGTTCGGGTCGTAATTGCTGCCGGCGATCTCCGCCTCCAGGCGCTTGAGGGAATCCAGCCGGTAGTTTGCGGCCAGCGTAAAGACCTGCTGCAGCTTAGGCGTGATCAGCAGCTGCACCGGGGCATAGTCGCCCTGCGGCACGCCGCCCGCTCGCGGCACCCAGTCGTAGACCTTGCCGTTCGCCACGCGCGATGAGATCACATAGTCGCCGCGGTTCGTCCCGACATAGGTGAAGCTGAGATTGTAGCGGGCACTGTCGGGATTTATCGAGTAGATAAAAACGGAATCGTAATGCTGTCCTGCGACAGTGGTATCGACGATCTTGTAGAGCACCTTACCGGCGCCGAAGGTGTCCGGGGTCACGACGGGGTAAAGCGCATTCTGGATGCTGTCGCCGATCGTTCCGAGAAAGCGCTTCTGGTCGCCGCTGAGCGTCTGCTGGTAGCCCTGGTTCCTGGCATCCTGGTTGGAATAGACATTCAGGTGGAGATTCAGCTTCTTCCCGACCTGCAGCTCGTCCCAGGCATAGATAAGCGAGTTCAGGTAATTGCGGCTCTGGTATTCAAACTCGATCTGTATCCGCGAGTCTTTGGTGATAAGCCGCCGCGGCATGAAGCGGATCTCGGCCGTATTGTAGTTGATGACATAATCGGCGTTCTCCCCCCGTTCCTGGACCAGCCCGTTGATGTAAACGCGCTCCGTCCCCGCCAGGACGATAAAGAACTGCTCGCCGTTATTGCCGGTGAGCTTGTAAGGCCCCTGGTTTCCCTCCAGCCCGAAAAAGATATTCCGTGCAAACTCCCCTTTGGCCACCGAGCCGCTCAGTCCGAAGCTGTTGTCGGCACGCCGCCCCAGGCGAAACCCGCTGCCGTAATAGATGCCCTGGACCCGCTTGTTGAAATTGAGGAAATAGCCCTTGGGCCGCTCGATATTGTAGTCGCCGAGCTGCAGCAGCTGCCGCTTCTTCGTAAGCCGGATATAGACCTGGTCGAATTCCTGCAGGCGCTGCGTATTTCCTTCCGGCTGGAAAGGCAGCGTATTGTCGGAGATGGCAGCATCCAGGCGGATGCTGTCGGGAAGATATCCGCTGGCCTGGAGATTGAAGTTCGAAGTCAGCGCCGCATCCTGGTTGTTGCCCATGCTCAGGCTCCGGCCGTAGCTGCCGGTATAGCTGAGGCTGTTGAACTCTACGAAGGGAGCGGCCGCCCCCCCGGCCTGCCGGGAATCGTAGCGGAAGGCAATCACACTGTCGATCAGGCGGCGATCTTTATGAAAGCGCCGCGCCGCAAGATTTATAGGAAGCCTCCGGTAACGAACGCTGACCGAATCGGTTTGCGGCGGATGGATCCACCACAGGAGAGCGTTGAAGTGATCGACACGATAGGCGCCCGTATCCAGCCCGGGAATTACGACGGAGCCGGGCTCCAGCGAAACCGTATCGAGGCGCAGCGCCTGCTGCCGGACGGGAATGCGGCGCTCCTGCAGGTTGGACCGGATCGCCTGCGCGCGGAGCCGGCCGGCGCAGCAGGCAAGCAGCAGGCCGAGCAGCAGCAGAATCCCGGTAAAACGACCGCATTGCTGTATTTTACGCCGGGCTTTCAATCGGGAATGTTTGGAACGCAGCAGGTCAGGCCGCCGGCAGCTCCCGCAGCCGAATGAAAATCAGCTCCGGTTCGCTTCGTGAAATTAGTACATCAGAACAATTTTGAGATCATCCGCCTCAGCCTGGCAACGATGGTCGTCGTGCTGCATTGTTACGACCTGACGGGCACACATTATATCGACTACCTGGCGGACTGGACGGACAATCAGATCAGCCTGCCCTATATCATCATCCGGGGCTTCGTTATCATGAGCGGCTACCTGGTGCTGAAAAGCCTGGTCCGCAGCACATCGGTCAGGCAGTACCTCTGGCGCCGCTTCCTGCGCATCTATCCCCCCCTGATCGCAGCCCTGCTGCTATGCGCCCTGGTTGCCGGCCCGCTCCTGACGACGTTGTCCACAGGCGATTACTACCGCCACCCGGATACCTGGCTGTACATGATCTACTCGCTGCGGATCTTCATGGTGAAGCATACGGAGTGCCTGCCGGGCGTCTTTACCGGCAATCCCGCCACCTGTGCGGTCAACGGCTCGCTCTGGACGATCTGGGTCGAGGAAGTGCTTTACATCGCCCTGATCGCGTTCTTCTTCATCCGCCTGCGGCCCAGGCTGCTGAAGCCGGCGCTGGGCCTGAGCTGGCTGGCCATGGTCGTGCTGTATCAGTTCGCCCGCCTGCGCTGGGCGGACCAGTCCATCCCTTTCAGCCGCAGCGTGCAGTGGGACTATTTTGCGGACCTGCTCATCTACTTCTTCTCCGGTTGCCTGATGACGCTGATCGACTGGAAAAACATGCGGCGGAACCGCATTGTCCTGGCGGTATCGCTCCTATTGACGGTGATCGCAGTACGGCTGCACCTCTACCCCGTATTAGGCTTCCTGCTCTATCCCCTGATTATGGTCGCTGCGGGCTCGGATTGCATACCCTTCCTGATGAAGCCGTTCCGCTGGGGCAATCCTTCATACGGGCTCTATATCTACAGCTATCCCATCCAGCAGATCATCATCCAGCTCCTGCATCCCGGAGCGGGCCTGCTGATGCTATGGGGAATTCCCCTGTCCTTTATTGCCGGTTATGCCTCCTGGCACCTGGTGGAGACGCCGTTCCTGCGCCTGAAAGACAGAATTAAGTAAGCAAATGGGCTTCAGCAAGTTAACCTCGATTCAACAATCAGGGGCATAGTATTTTATGGTATGTGGATGCGCAAATGCGCATAAAAATCTACATCTATGAATGACTCCAGCAAGAAATGGATGGGACCGGTGAGCTTCATACCGCTTATCGCCATCGCCGCCTGGGCCATGTACATCATGTACGCGACCAACCACTTGATCATCAACGAAGAATACCAGCAGCACGAGAAGGTGGTGACGCTTATCGCCAGGAACTACGGCGGTTCCCTGGTACTGTTCATGGCGGCATTCCTGATCGGGCTGGCCGTGCTCGTTTCGTTTATCATCCACCTGAAAAAGGTGCGCACCATGAACGGCAGCTCCAAGCTGGGATGGCTGGTATTTATGGCGATATTCGGCCCCCTCGCATTCCCGATATATTATTTCGTAGAAGTGCGGCACGAGCCCGAAGACGTGCCGATGTATGGAAACCTGGAAGAAGGGATTGGATAGAACTAAGGTTGAAGATTCTAGGATTTTAGATTTGGGGCTTGGCTTCCTTGAAGCCGGGCCCTTCTGTATTCCAGCCGTACCCTCCCGGAACGAAAAAGCCGGCGCTTCGTCTTGAAGCGCCGGCTCTGATATTTACGATCTTAAATCTTCAATTTTAAATCCTCAAACCAACATGGTCACCGGGTTTTCCAGGTAGGCCTTCAGTGTTTGCAGGAAACGGGCTCCCACGGCGCCGTCAACGACGCGGTGGTCGCAGCTGAGGGTAAGCTTCAGGAGCTGGCGGACCACGATCTCGCCGTTTTCGACCACCGGCGTTGCAGCGATCTTGCCTACGGCGAGGATACAGCTGTCCGGCGGGTTGATGATGGCCGTGAACTCATCGATATCCATCATGCCGAGATTGGAGATCGTGAAGGTATTGCCGCTGAACTCCTGGGGTTGCAGCTTCTTGTTCCGC
>JASLDA010000136.1 GCA_030151745.1 Chitinophagaceae bacterium
ATCACCGGCGTCACCGGCGTCATCCACTTCCTCGGCAAGGACAACCCCACCCCCCTGCGCAAGTCCGAAGTGAACAAGATGTTCGGCAAGATGGACGAGCAAAGCGAGATCGGGATCACGCTCGCAGAACCGTATATCGTGGGCGAGACCGTCAAGATCATCGACGGCCCGTTCAACGACTTCAACGGCACCGTGGAAGAGGTGAACGACGAAAAGAAGAAGCTGAAGGTCGTAGTGAAGATCTTCGGCCGCCCGACCCCCGTCGAGCTCAGCTACATGCAGGTCGAAAAGATCGCGTAAGCACGTCAACAACATATTATCCAAGCCGCTCCGCATCCCGGAGCGGCTTTTTTGCGCCCGGCCAGAGCCCGCCCGGCCCGTATCTTCGTTCAAAGCCCCGTCTATGAAAGCTGCCGTCCTGCTTGGCCTGCTGGCCCTGCCCGCATCCCTGCTCGCTCAAAGCTCCGAGGGGCCCCGGCGTCTTGTCGGCCAGGCTTACTATATCAGCAGCGCCCCGGGCGGCTACCGGCTCCACGACTCCGCGCATTACAGCTACTCCGGGCAGCGCGGCTCCCGCTACGACCCGAATTTCCTGCTGTACACGGACCTGCAGACCCTGGGCTCCCAACCGGACGCCGACATGGTCAACCAGCGGGCGCCAACGCACAATATCGACAGCGTCGGCCTGCCCCGGGCCGACTACGACAGCGCCTATTTCGCGATCGGCCTTGGCGAGGCGCCCCCGAACAGCTTTCTGAGCTACGAAGGGCACCGCTACGGGCCCGGCGGCGAGCTTACGCAGGTATTCAGCCGGGTGTACGACCCGGTAAGCGGCAGCCAGCAGTACGGGCAGCAAAGCGTGGAGATCTATTCGGCCGGACGCCTGATCCGCAGCTATATCCTCGGCTTCGGCGGCAGCGGCTACGACACTTCATTCATCCGGGACTACAGCTATGACGGCGCGGGGCGCCTGGTCATGGACAGCCTCAGCTATCGCCTGACGCCCGGCTCCTATGTCGGATATCGCCGGGTCAGCTATGCGTACGCCTCCGGCACCGGCCCGGTAAGCACCACGCTGTATAGCTTCAAGCCCAGCCCTTCCCGGCTGGAGCCCGCTACGCTCGACAGCATGAGCTACTATCCCGATGGCCGGCTCCAGACCCGGAAATCGTTTTTCCTGGGCGACAGCGGCAATTTCCTGCCGGAATCCCTGGACAGCTTCGGCTATACGGCCGGAGTTTCCGGCTTCGATTACCTGCGGGAAGAAGACCTGGATACCCTGGGCAATCCCGTGTATTCGTATTTTACGGTAGCGGAGCGGATCAATTCCCGCGGCCAGAAAGACTCGGTGAGCTTTACCGCGTTCCGGGGCACGACGAGCCTGGGGAGCAGCCGCGTTTCCATCGTTTACGATACGGCCGGGTACCCGCTCAGCCGCAGCGACTACTTCAGCAATACCGGCCCGGCTCCTTATACGGTCGAGTATTACTATTACGAGCCTGTTCCGCAAGCCGAGAACGGCGTCGCTGCCGTCCGCCCCGCTCTCGACTTTACCCTGGCCCCCAACCCCTGCACGGAAACCCTGTACTATTCCCTGGCAGGCATTCCGGCCGGTACAGGCATCTGCCTCGAGGTTCTCAGCATGGGCGGGCAGCTCGTACACCGCGAAACCCGCAGCTGGTCCGGGAGCCCGCAGGCATTGATCCTGGGCCCCGAGGCGCCCCCCGGATCCTATGCCCTGCGTATCAGCGAGCCTCGTTCCGGCACCTGTTCGTCCCGGCAATTCACCCGTTTGTAACGCCCCGCAGCCCGTTGGTATAATCGTCGTTTTTCCCGCGGGGCCGCAGCCTAGCTTTCCATGCAAAACAGATCAGCATGGAGCCAGAATATTTCGACGCGGAACCGTTGGACGAGGAACAGATGCGGCTGGAAAACGAGATCATGAAGCTGCGGCTGCAGGCGGAATACGGATCCATCTTCCCGGATGCAGATACGGCGGAAAGTGATCCCGGACCGGAATACGCCTTCCTGAAACGGGTGCTGCAGCTCCACCGGCGCATCGCCGGCACGAAGCCCCGGCCCCTGCGGGAAGTGCTGAGCTTCGATCAGTTCATCCCAGCAGATGAATTCGGGAACGAGCACGAGCTGAGCATCGCGCTGCGGGAAGCCCTGGAATATCTCGAGGATGCGAACGTGATCGTGGATTTCGACCACGACTACCCCGACCGGGTCATGTATGACTTCATCACCCGGGAGCTCCCGGAGCTGGAAGTGATCGGGGCACCTGCGGACGACGAATACCTCTGCGTAGTGTACGAGGCCTTCCATCCCAATCCCAGGGCCGATATCGAGGACTTTACCGACGACCTTTTCTCCGCGTTGTTCTGCGGCGATATCTCGGGCTACCTGGCAATCTATTTCCGTAGCCACCGGCTTCCGCCGCGCCTGACGGCAGGAACGGAGCAGGAATTAAGCGAAGTGATCAAACGCTTCCACGAGTGCTTCGAATGTATCAGCCACTGGCAGGTCCGGGTCGACGATATCGAGCCCGATCCCGGCGCCGCCCTTTTCGTTCCCGGGAGCGGCACCTGCGTCCGCGGCACGATAGAATATACGGCCGCGCTCAGCGACGGCTCGCAACAGGTCATTACAGGCCCCTTCCGGCTGGATCTGCTGCAGGAGGACGGCTTCTGGTACGCATCGGATTTCGAGCTGCGCGGCTTTATCTGGTAGCTTGCTGCCATTTCCCGAGCGTTCCGCATCCGTTCGTCCCGGACTGCCGGGATAATCAGCCGGACAGGGTATCAGCCTTCGAGATGTATCGAAATGACGATGGTGCGGGTAGTGATGCTCTCGATGGCATTGGTCAGCGGCAGGTTGCGGTCGCGGTAGATCTGATCTACCAATCCCTGGCTGAGCTTGATTTCAGGAGAGAAAATGAAGTTCGGGTAGTAGAACTCGAAGCCGACGCCGATCTCGTATCCCGCGTCGAAGGGCTTCACTTTGAGAAATTCGTTCGTTTTACGGGAACGCGCGTTTGAGGCCAGGTCATAGTCGATCTTTCCTCCGCCCAGCGCGTAGAAGCGGAAGTTCCGGATCCGGTCGCTCTTGAACTTAAGCTGCAGCGGGAACGAAAAGTAGATGCTTTCCACCTTGCGCTGCTCCAGGCTGTCGTGCTGCGGGGTGTTGAAGTCGAGGCCTTTCTCGGCAAACTGGAGCGACGGCACGATGCGAAGGTCCACCCAGCGGGTCAGCCGCAGGTTTCCCATCAGCCCCAGGGAAAAGCCCGGGCCCCATTTCGGCTGCACGGTCCGGAAGGTATCCGTAAGCGCGAAAGCATCCGTGTACCGGATGCGGAACGTCGAGGCATTGAACCCGAAGGTGAGGCCGAAATAGTACCCCTTCTGGTCATGATCGGCCATATTCTGCACCTTCACCTGGCCTTGCGCCGGGGCTTTGGCTGCGAGCAGCAGGATCAGGGAGGCAAGGAAAATGCGGAAATGCCGTTGCATGAAAGTCAAACGCGGTACGCGAAGGTAAAGTATCTCTATAACCGTTAAGGCCGGGCTTAAATTAAGGCGGGCCCGGCAGGCGGGGTCAGCCGATATGCCTGCCGATAATCTGCATAAGAACTTCTTCTTCCTTGCTGAGCCCGTCGCCTTCCAGCTCCGGCTCGGCATCCAGGCGCTTCAGCGCAGCTTCAAGCCGGTTGCATTCGTACAGCTCCAGGATCGCCGGGTGAACGTAATATTTCCGGCAGACCGTCCGGGTATTGCCCAGGTGCCGGGAAACTGCATCCAGCGCTGTATTGATGTTCCGCCGGGTCTCGGTAGCCCCGGCAGCGTCGCAGCCGATCTCCCGGAACGCCTGCAGGGCTGCCAGGGAACCGGTCCAGGTCCGGAAGTCCTTGGCGGTGAAATGCCCGCCGCTGATTTCCTTGATATAGCCGTTCACGCGTCCCGAATCTATCGACCTGCGCTGTCCTTCGGCGTCGAGGTACTGGAACAGCTCATCGCCGGGGATCTCGCGGCAGCGGCGCACGATGGAGGCCAGGCGCCGGCTTTTGAGGCTCAGCTCCTGCGCCACCCCTTTCTTGCCCCGGAACGAAAAGCGGATGGAGGCTCCGGAGATCTTCACGTGCTTGTCCTTCAGCGTGCTCAGCCCGAACGATCCATAGAGCTTTTCATAGGCGCTGCTGCCGATGCGGATGCCCGTTTCCTGCATGATCGACACCAGGGCGGCAAGCACCTTCTCCTCCGGCAATCCGGGCTTAGCCAGGTCGGCGGACACCCGCTCGCGAATGGCAGGAAGCGCCTTGCCCAGCTCGTACAGCTGGAAGAACTTCGTCTGGCTGCGCAATTCGTTCCAGGCGGCATGGTAGCGGTATTGCTTGCGGCCCCGCTGGTCGACGCCCGTTGCCTGCATATGTCCGTCCGCATCCTTGCAGATCCAGACCTCGTTCCAGGCCGGCGGCAGCACCAGGGCGCGGATACGCTTCAGGGTAACCTTATCCCGCACCGGCTTTCCGTCGAGCCTGTATGAAAATCCGGAACCGCTGCGCACCCGGCTGATACCGGGCTCCCCGGCCTTTACATAGCGGAGATTGACCGCCTCCGCACTGGCCGCGGCATCATGCGTAAGCTTCCTGAGCGCGTTGCGTTTCAGCTTTTTCCCACCGGATTCCATAGCTGTTACCATGGGTGCATAAAAGTAAATTTCATGCCTTCATCCCCGGCTGAGGCGATAAAGCCTGCAACGGCAATGCCCCGCAGGAAAAAAGCCGCCCGAACCGGACGGCTTCACTCTAAAATCTTCAATCTAAAATCTCTACAGCCTACCCGGAGCGGGAGCGGCCATGCCGCTGTCGGAGCTGCGCAATGCGAGGTGCTCGTTTTCCAGGCCCGGTATCTGCAGCTGCAGATCGTTCTGCTTCCTGCAGCCCGGGAAATTCGTCACCTTCTTATTCACCCAGTAAGCCCTCTTCATGTAGGAGGCCTGGGGATAATAGATGAACAGGCAGGTGCCGCCCTTGATCGTATTGATGATGGGCTGGGCCAGCTCCGGCGTCACTGCAGGGCAGCCCCAGCTGCGGCCCAGGCGGCCCTGGCCGGCGACATTGCTTGCGCTGACGTATTCCGCGGCGTGAACGACGATCCCGCGGCTCAGGGCCGCATCGTTATAGCCCTTGTCGACGCCGTCCAGGCGAAGGCTGTTGCCATGCGCCCCGTTATAGCAATCGGCGGTGACATAGAACCCCAGCGACGAAGCATGCGTGCCGTCCTGGTTGGAAAAGTTCGTGGCCATGTCCATCCCGGACCCCTGTCCGTGCGCAACGTAGGTATTGAACAGCACCTTCTTCCTGGCGAGGTCGATCACCCAGAGGCGGTTCTGCGTGGAGGACTGTGTAAAATCCGCAACGCTGAGAACCTCCCGGCTCTCGTTCAGCCGACCGGCATCCTTCAGGTTCAGGTAGCCATGCATGGCCTTGGTAAATACCTCGCGGCTGAGCTGCTGGCATTTGCCGAAATCGATCGATCGGTACAGGTCGCTGATGTATTCATCAACATCCGAGGCTGTGGCCGCAGGCTTGGTTTTTGTGGCGTTAAGGGCAGTTGAGGAAGACTCGTTTCCGCTTGCGATAGCGGAAAGGTGAATCATGGCACCCCATGTAAGAACTGACAGGCACAGCAGGCTCTTCTTCAAAGTCATAGGCAGTTATTAGTGGTCGGTGAAAGAACGTACCGGGAGCATCCTCATGCTCCCCGGCGAGGTCTGTAAAGATAGGGCATACCGCCTGCTACGCAATCAAAATATTCCGCATTTAACCCTCGTTTAACCGCAGCCAATGCTGCGTTAAAGTGGTTATTATTAGGGCTTTTTTAAGGATAGGAGCTACCGGCACCGTCCATCGGCGCGGGAGGCCCGGACTATAGGAAACGCATATACGCCGATTGCAATATTCCTGTTACGGTATTCCTAAGACCGTTCTGTACTGCCTGCGGGCCAAGGCTTTGCCTTACATTTGATGGTCTTTTTTCCAAAAATATTCAACCAGAAAATGAACAAGGAAGTGTATATCGTTTCCGCCGTACGGACTCCCATCGGGAGCTGGGGCGGAGCGTTCAAGGATCTCACGGCCCCGCGCCTGGGCGCCGTTGCCATCAAGGGCGCGCTGGAGCGTGCTGGTATCAGCGGCGATGACGTCGACGAGGTGCTGATGGGCTGTGTGCTCCAGGCCAATCTCGGCCAGGCCCCGGCCCGCCAGGCGGCCCGCTTCGCCGGACTTCCCGACAAGGTGGTCTGCACCACCGTCAACAAGGTCTGCGCATCCGGCATGAAGTCGGTTGCCCAGGGCGCCCAGGCCATCATGCTCGGCGATGCCGAGGTCGTAGTGGCCGGCGGTATGGAAAGCATGAGCAATGTGCCGTTCTACAACGCCAGCCAACGTTGGGGGAACAAGTATGGGGATGTAAACCTCATCGACGGTCTCGCCCATGACGGCCTTACAGATGTCTATCACAATTACGCGATGGGCAATGCGGCCGAGCTCTGCGCCACCGAATGCGGCGTTTCCCGCGAGGACCAGGACGCTTTCGCCATCGAAAGCTATAAGCGCAGCCAGGCAGCCTCCAGCGAGGGCCGCTTCGTGAACGAGATCGTACCCGTGGAAGTTCCCCAGCGCAGCGGAGATCCGAAGATCGTGGACAAGGACGAGGAGATGTGGAACGTGAAGTTCGAGAAGATCCCGACCCTGCGTTCCGCCTTCGTAAAGGGCGGCTCCGTCACTGCAGCCAATGCCTCTACGATGAACGACGGCGCTGCGGCCCTGGTGCTGATGAGCAAGGAAAAGGCCGAGGCCATGGGCATCAAGCCCATCGCTGTGATCCGCGGCTACGCGGATATCGAGCAGGCCCCGGAATGGTTCACGACCACGCCCTCCGTCGCGGTTCCCAAGGCCGTTGCCAAAGCAGGCCTGAGCATGGACGATATCCAGTATTTCGAGCTCAACGAGGCATTCAGCGTGGTAGGCATCGAGAATACCCGCCGCATGAAGCTTCGCCCGGACCAGGTGAACGTGAACGGCGGCGCCGTATCCATCGGTCACCCTCTCGGCGCCAGCGGCGCGCGCATCCTCGTCACCCTGCTGAACGTCCTCCAGCAAAAGGGCGCCAAGCTGGGCGCTGCCGGCATCTGCAACGGCGGCGGCGGCGGATCGGCGATGGTCGTTGAATTGGTCGGCTGATTGACTGAATAGCTGAATCCTTGGCTCGACATTGGTAAACGACTCATGTTGGTCGATAAGCGGCCCAGCAGCTTCGGCAATAATATCAAAATGAGCTCCCGTTTCCGGGAGCTCATTTTTTATCGGCGCAAGTCTGCAGGGTTTACCTGGATAGTCTTCCACTTACCAGCAGCGGAATTCGACGGCGACGAATCCGGATCCAATTAACTCTCCCACTTTGTGTTACCCCCCAGCTTTGTGTTACCCCGAGCTGCGCTCCCCGTTACTAAAGCCGGGTGCCGTTTCCCGACGCCGATTCAGCCATTCAACTATTTAACCAGAACGCAGTTCATAAATAGGATGTCATCCTGAGCGCTGTCGAAGGATGCCCGGATCCTGGTTCGACTATGGCTCTACGAACCATTGCTCACCATGATATCAAGGTTGGATTTATGAAATGCGTTCTAGTCAACCTTGATATAAACTACATGCTCTGCGGTCCTTCGCGCCTCTGCGTGAACCCATATAAGCCAAGTGCGCTTCTCAACGTCGACCCGACGATTCAACGACATGAGGCGTACTTTTGCGCCCAAATTTCGACGCACTTGAAACAGTTCTTTATGGCCGCGGCGCTTTGCGCGCTGGGGCTGCATGGCGGAGTGGCGGCAGCACAGGAAACGACGGCGCCCAAACCCGTCAAAAAGCATTCGATCTGGGCTTCCTGGGGCTACAACAAGGAATGGTACACCCGCAGCAATGTAAAGGTGCGCCAGGAAAGCCTGGGCAACGACTATACCTTTCACAGCGTCCGCGCCAACGATCACCCGGGCTGGGATGAGACCAGCGTATTCAAGCAGGCGCTGACCATTCCGCAATACAATTACCGGCTCGGCTACATGATCGACGAAGCCCGGGGCATCGGCATAGAGCTGAACTTCGATCATACCAAGTACGTGATCGATCACGGTCAGAATATCCATATGACCGGCCAGTTCAACGGCCGGCCGATCGATTCCACGATCGACTATAGCCGGGAGAACGGCTTTTACTACTACCTGAACAACGGCGCGAACTTTTTCCTGATCAACTTCGTCAAGCGCTGGACCTTCGCCGACCTGTTCCGGAGCCGGCTGCGCATCGACGCGCTCGGCAAGGCCGGCATTGGGCCCGTGGTGCCGCACGTGGAAAACAGCTTCTTCGGCCGGGAGAACAAGCCCCATTTCCAGCTCGGCGGCTGGAATGCAGGCCTGGAAGGAGACATCAAGCTGAGCTTCTTCCGGTACGTCTATCTCGAATACGGCGCCAAGCTGGACTATGCCCGGTATTCGAACCTGAAAATTGCGGAGGGTACGGCCCGTCAGGCCTTCGGGACCTTCGAGATGATCCTGAGCCTGGGGGTGAACGTGCCTTATACCAGGCGCTGAGCCTGCCGTACTACCGGAGCCGGTATAAAACAAAAAAGACAGCCGTTTGGCTGTCTTTTTCAATTCCTGAAGGTGTCTATCAATCCATAGAGGTCGCGCCTTCGATGAGGACGGTCGCCTTGTTGTCGAGCACCTCGACGAAACCGCCGGCGATCTCGTACAGCTCCGAATGTCCGTTCTTGTCCTTCATGATCTTCATCCGGCCTTTACCAAGAGAGGCGATCATGGCGGCGTGGCGGTCAAGCAGCTCGAAGGAGCCTTCGATGCCCGGCAGCTGTATCCCATAAACCTGCCCGCTGTAAACACGGTGTTCCGGGGTTAGTATTTCTAGTTGCATTGAATTCAAAAATTAAAATGTAAAATTCAGAAGCCGAGGTTCCGGTTTCGAATTTTACATTTTGAATTAGTTTTTGGCCTGCTCCATCATCTTCTTGCCCTTGGCGATCGCGTCGTCGATCGTACCAACGAGGTTGAAGGCGGCTTCCGGATATTCGTCCACTTCACCGTCCATGATCATGTTGAAGCCGCGGATGGTTTCCTCGATCGGAACCAGGACGCCCTTCAGGCCGGTGAACTGCTCGGCTACGTGGAACGGCTGGCTCAGGAAGCGCTGGACCTTACGTGCGCGGAATACCGTTTGCTTATCCTCTTCGGACAGCTCGTCCATACCGAGGATTGCGATGATATCCTGCAGTTCCTTATAGCGCTGGAGGATGAGCTTTACGCGGTTCGCGCAATCGTAGTGCGCGTCGCCTACGATGCTCGGCGTAAGGATCCGGGACGTAGAGTCCAGCGGGTCAACCGCCGGGTAGATACCGAGGTCGGCGATCTTACGGGAAAGTACGGTGGTGGCATCCAGGTGGGCGAAGGTCGTCGCCGGGGCCGGGTCGGTAAGGTCATCCGCCGGTACGTACACCGCCTGTACGGAGGTGATGGAACCGTCGCGGGTGGAGGTGATCCGCTCCTGCATCAGGCCCATTTCGGTAGCCAGCGTGGGCTGGTAACCTACCGCGGAAGGCATCCGGCCGAGGAGGGCGGATACTTCGGACCCGGCCTGGGTGAAGCGGAAGATATTGTCGACGAAGAACAGGATATCGCGGCCCTTGCCGGCTCCGTCGCCGTCGCGGAAGTACTCGGCCATGGTCAGGCCGGAGAGCGCTACGCGGGCACGGGCTCCGGGAGGCTCGTTCATCTGGCCGAAGACGAAGGTCGCCTTGGATTCCTTCAGCTCGTTGAGATCAACGGCGGAGAGATCCCAGCCGCCTTCTTCCATGCTGTGGATGAACTTCTGGCCGTACTTGACGATGCCTGCTTCGATCATTTCACGCATGAGGTCATTTCCCTCGCGGGTACGCTCGCCTACGCCGGCAAATACGGACAGACCGCCATGGCCCTTCGCGATGTTGTTGATCAGCTCCTGGATCAGTACGGTCTTGCCTACGCCCGCACCGCCGAACAGGCCGATCTTACCACCCTTGGCATAGGGCTCGATCAGGTCGATAACCTTGATACCGGTGAAGAGCACTTCGGAGGCGGTAGAGAGGTTCTCGAACGCCGGGGGCTTGGCGTGGATGGGGCGGCTGCCGCTGGCCTTGGAAGTCTGCGGGAGGCCGTCGATGGCATCACCGGTAACGTTGAAAAGGCGACCGTTGATCTGCTCGCCGGTAGGCATTGCGATCGGGCGGCCGGTGTCGGTGACATCCATACCGCGGGTCAGGCCTTCTGTACCGTCCATGGCTACAGTGCGGACGCTGTCCTCGCCGAGGTGTTGCTGCACTTCCAGCACGAGCTTGTCGCCGTTCTCACGGGTCAGCTCGAGGGCGTTAAAGATTTCAGGCAGCTTGTTGTCGCCGGAGAAGTAAACGTCTACAACCGGGCCGATGATTTGTTTGATTTTACCAACGTTGGCCATAAGATAATCAGGAGGTATATTACGTAGCGCTATAATAGGCGCTCAAATTTTGCGCAAAGGTAATGGGCCCGAATCAAACAGACAACCAAATTCCGGCGCTTCGCAATGGTCATGGGATTGTCTTATCCTCCGGAGCCGCGCGCAGCGCTGCGGTGAAGGAATCATTAATTGCGGAAAAATATCCCCTCCTTCTAACTAAATCCTATAAAATGGTGTCTCTTTGTATAGCGAATCCAGGGACGAGATGCAGGTTCAGTCTGCATGGAACGTGATTTGGTTGTGTGAAAATGGCTTGTCATCAGGACCAGCTCCGGACCGGACGATCAGGGATCGTCGGCGTCTGTAGTTTTTATGCAGTTGTACACTAATTCACGACCCTATGAAGATCAAAAGTATACTTAGCCTCCTGTTGCTGTTCTGCGGGCTGGCTGGTGCCAGCGCCCAGGTAGTGCTCACCGAAAGCTTCAATGTAACGGCAAACACCAATACGCCGCCTACAGGCTGGACGATAAATACCGATCCCAACGCATCGACGAACGGCTGCTTCACGACGGACATAGAGCAGGTGCCCAGCGGCGGCTTCGTCTGCCCCAAGACCTCTCCGCTGCCCGTCCCCACGGCGAACAGCGGCAGCGGGATGGCCGGCTACAACAGCTGGGACATTTCCCAGTACAGCTGGTCGGACCTGATCAGCCCTTCGCTGAACTTCTCCGGCCTGGGCTCCTACGTCCTGGATTACTACGTGTTCGAACAGCAGGCCTTCTACGGCCGGGACAGCCTCCGCGTGCTCATCAACACCTCTCCCACCTCCACCGGGGCGACGCTGCTGGCGGCCTACGTACCGAACTACAATCCTCCGACCTCATACGGGTGGGCGCATTACACGATCAATATCCCCACGACCTTCAACGGAGCAAACAACTATATCATCTTCCGTACCGTCTCGGACTACGGCTATGATATCTTCTTCGACGATATAACCGTAACGAAGATCCCGCCCACGCCCTGCGCCGGCACCCCGCTGACGCCCAGCATCTCGAATACGGTCATGACGAGCCCGCTCTGCACCGGCAGCTCCACGACGCTGAACGCCGTAGATCCGAACCTGCCGGTCACCTCCGGCATCACTTACCAATGGGAAACTTCCGCCAGCGGCTCGGGCCCCTGGGCGCCCGTAAGCGGAGGCTCGGGCCCGAATACGCTTTCGTACACTACGCCCACCCTGACGACGAGCACCTGGTACCGCATGGCGCTGACCTGCTCCGCCAGCGCTACGACGATCTACACCGATAGCTTCCTGGTGCAGGTGGGCGCTCCCCAGCCCAGCGCGATCTCCGGCTCGACGACATTCTGCCCCGGCGATACGGAGATCTACAGCGTAACGGCAGCCCCTTCCACAACCTATAACTGGACCCTGCCCGCAGGCTGGACCGGCAGCTCCACGAGCGACTCGATCCACGCCGTCCCCGTGGGCAGCAGCGGTGCTGTAACCATCAGCGTGACGGCTACGGACGCCTGCGGAACATCTATTCCCCAGACGCTCATCGTAAGCCCCGGCAGCGCTCCCTCGCCGCCCTCCGGCATCAACGGGAACGCCCTCTTCTGCGCCAATACCACGCAGACCTATACCGTTCCGCCGGTCAGCGGCGCGATGTACTATGTCTGGACCCTGCCCTCGGGATGGGTAGGCACCAGCAATACGGACACGATCATCGCGACCAACACGATCAATTCCGGCTCCATCACGGTCCGCGCCGTAAACGGCTGCGGGCAGAGCTTGGCCACCGTCCTGCACGTCAATTCCATCACCTCCCTGGATCCGATTCCCACTATCTTCGGGAACGATACCGTCTGCAGCGGCGCGCTCAACACCTACTACATAAACGCGGTGCCCGGCGCCACCTCGTACATATGGACACTGCCTATGGGCTGGAGCGGCACCACGACCGACACCCTGATCAAGGTCTTCCCCGGCACCGCTACAGGCTCCATCAGCGTGACAGCCTATGTAAGCTGCGCTACGACATCCCCGAAATCCAAGACGGTCAAGGTCATCCCGAGCGTAGTGCCGACCGTGACTCTCGCCGCACAAAGCGGAACCTTATGCTCCGGCCAGCCTACGACCATTACGGCAACTTCGACCGGCGGCGGCACGGCTCCCAGCTTCCAGTGGTATAAGAACAGCCTGGCAATTACGGCCTCAGGCTCGACATATGTCACCAACTCCCTGGTTCCGGGCGATGTCCTGCAGGTCATCATGACGTCCAACGAAGTCTGCGCGAACCCGGTCCAGGTGACCAGCAACGCCCTGGCGCCGGTGATCGTGCCTTCCGTAATACCGGGCATCAATATCAACTCGACTCCGGGTGACGCGGTCTGCACCGGCACCATGCTTTATTTCACATCCAACAGCACCGGCACCGGCACGGCCCCCAGCTATCAATGGCAGAAAAACGGTGTCGATATCTTCGGCGCAGTCGGCACATCCTACTCGGCCTCGAACCTCAAGGACGGCGATACCATCACGGTCACGCTGATCTCGAACGCCACTTGCGCCCCGGTCGGCGGCGTCACCTCGAACAAGATCGGGCTTATCATCCGCGACACGCTGGTCCCGCAGGTTTCCATCTCGGTCTCTCCAGGCAATGTCATCAATATCGGGGACGAAGTGACCTTCTCCACCACGCCTGTCAACGGAGGCTCGACCCCGACCTATCAGTGGTTCCGCAACGGCGTGACCATCCCCTTCGAGACGAATGCCAGCTACACGACCACGGCGCTCCTGCCGGGAGATCATATTTCAGTACGGATGCTCAGCTACCTGGACTGCGCCTATCCGCGGGCTGTAATGTCGAATGAGATCACCTTGCAAGGCGAGGATCTCAGTGTCGGCAGCTACCCGGGCGCCGGAACCTTCAGCATCTATCCGAACCCGACCCGGGGAAGCCTGCATATCCGCGGCGACCTCAGCAATTTGAACGGGCTGCAGGGACTGCGGGCGGAAATCATGAACACGGTCGGGCAGGTCGTGTACCGGGTTGAATTCCAGGCTTCAGCCGTCGCGAACTGGGAAAAGACCATCGAGCTGCCTGCGAACCTGGCCGGCGGCCAATATCTCCTGCAGCTGCGGAGCACTTCCAGCAACCTGCCGGTACAAACGACCAGCACCTTCCAGCTCGTCCGTTAAGCAATAGAAAATCCTGTTTTTGAAAGAAGCCGCCCTTTTCAGGGCGGCTTCTTGTTTCAGGGCCGGATCGTCAGAAAAAATTGACACAAGCGCGTATTAAACCCGCGGCTGCGAGTTAAGGTGCTAACCGACAGGAAGAAAGGCAAGTTCAACAACATAAAAAAGCTAATGCGGGCTGCCCGGAAAGGGGGGTCTGCAGCTCCGTGTCAGTACTGCATTTGCAAATAAAAAGTGCGCTCGAATCAAAAACGGCATTATTTTAGATGTTCGCCTTACGAAAAACAGAACAATCACCAATAAGTATTCACCTATGCAGAGGAGCGTTTTACCTTTTTTTTACCGCAGCCTGGTACTTGTCTTCCTACTGCTGCCATTCGCGGCCGGTGCACAGACTCCGATGTTCTATACACCGCCGACCAGTCCTACGTACACCGGCGGAGCTAACTACTTCCCGCTGGGATACAGCGGCACCTCGGGCAACTCGAATATGTGCCAGTGGCTGTACACGCCTGCCGATTTCAACGCGACGATCCCGACCGGCGTGAACATCACCACGATCTATATCAAGCCGGCGGCATCCGTCACCAACTTCAATTTTCTGAACCTGCAGCTGAAGCTCGGGAACACGACGCTGACCACGCTCACCAGCGGCACCTGGAACGGGGGACTTACGACGGTGTTCTTCTCTTCGTCGACGACCATCACGACGACCTCCGGCAGCTGGCTTGCGCTTACGCTCAGCACGCCGCTGACCTATACGGGCGGCAATATCCTGTTCGAGATGTCGCAGACCAGCGCCACGAACAGCAACGTGACGATAAACCAATACAGCCCCGGCTCCGGGAACCGCAGGATGTACGGGCTGACCTCGAGCTCGAGCTCCCTGGGCGCCGACGCCAACTATGCCGTCATCGGGTTTGACGTTACCTGCTTCGGCACACCGCTCGCCCCGGCTATCACCACCACCATTCCCGCGTCAAACCCGATCTGCTCCGGCAGCACCACGACGCTGACCGGAACCAATCCGAATGTCGCGAGCGGTATTTCGCTGCAATGGCAGAGCTCTTCCAGCGCCACCGGGCCCTGGGCCAATGTCACCGGCGGCTCCGGCGCGACGACCCTCAGCTATACGACAGCGCCCCTGACCGCAAACACCTACTTCCGGCTCGGCGCTACTTGCTCGTTCTCAAGCTCCACGACCTACAGTCCGGCCTTCCTGGTTCCCGTAGGTGCCCCGCAGCCCAGCGTGATCACCGGCTCCTCCACCTTCTGTC
>JASLDA010000363.1 GCA_030151745.1 Chitinophagaceae bacterium
ATGCCGGTATGCCCGGGGCTTCCGAGCTCCGCTGTCAGGTTTTTGCCTTTTACGATGAACGGCGCGACCATCATGATCGGGATGGAAGCCATGGCCGGGTAGACCTTCATTTTGAAGCTGCGGCTCCGGGAGCTTTGCAGCCAGACCAGCATGAACCCCGCCCGGGACTCGGGGTCCCGGTTCAACAGCTTTGCCAGGCTTTGCGCCAGCCTGGCGCGCGGCTTACCGCGGCCCCGGGACACCGGCTCGCCCGCCTCTGCGGCATCCATGGCGCCGAGTATGGCGGCAAAACGCGGCGCCAGCACCCGGATGCTGAGGTACATGCAGACGAGCGGGAAAAGGATGGCGGCAATGCCCCAGAGCCAAAGCCCCGATCCCCTGGGGTGAACCCAGGAATACAGGCTCATCAGCCAGTACGGCGGCGTATAGCGCGCCCAGGTCAGTCCGTCTATGGAGAAGTTCTGGGAAATTGCTCCTGTCGATCATGCGCGGCAGCAGGTAATAGCTGCCGAAGACCAGGATGGAGAATACGATCTGGAAATAGGTCAGGATTTCCTTGAAGCGCTGCTGGCTGGCTATGCGCAATATCAGCAGATATATGCCCAGCACCAGGAACAAGGCGGTGGCAGCCAGCAGCAGTACCGGCAGCAGGAACCAGACCGCGGCCCCCAAGCCATGCTGCATACCCAGCACCACCATTCCCGGGACGGCCATAGGCAGCACGATACGCAGCAGATAAGCGCCGATATGCAGGATACGCGCAAGGAACAGCGTACGCCCGCTCACCGGAGCCGGCAGCACGATATACTTGTCGCGCGTGTCCACCAGGACATTCGAGAAGTCGGAGATCAGCAGGAAGCTGAGCATCAGCAGGAAGATGCAGAAATAGCAAAACAGCCCGCTGGGCTCGTCGTTCATGGAGAGCGCGAACGTGTAGATTACCCCGGAGAGCAAGGACATGAACATGCTCAGCAGGATGGAAAACCGCTTCTGCTTGCGCTGCGCACCCGGCCGTGTAATGCCGTTGACAGGCCGGCGGTCGTCCAGGCGCAGACGCGCATCCAGCAAGGCACGCAATTGCGGGATATCGGCTCCCAGGCGCGCCCATAGCGGGGCCGGCAGCATTACGAGGTAGAGCAGGACGCGGTTCATGTTGTTGGCGAATTAGTCAATTGGAACTCATTTCATAAATAGGATGTCATCCTGAGCGCTGTCGAAGTATGCCCAGGGTCGTGGTTCGACTATGGTTCTACGAACCATTGCTCACCATGACAGTAGGTTGGATTTTATGGAATGAGTTCTGGTCAATTGGTCTATTGGATTGGGAAGGGTTGCCCGGGCTTACAGATTTTCCGTGATGAACTCCGTCATCCTGCGGTAGAGATGATACCGGGTATTTCCGCCGGAGATGCCGTGCGCCCGGTTCGGATAGAACTCGGAATCGTATTCCTTATCCGCCCGGATCAGTGCGTTCACCAGCATGGCTGCATTCTGGAAATGGACATTATCGTCCCCCGTGCCGTGAATCAGCAGATACTTGCCGCGCAGCCCCTGTACCATCTTCTCCGGCGCATTATCGTCATAGCCGGATGCGTTCTCGGCCGGAGTCCGCATGTACCGCTCGGTGTAGATATTATCATAGTACCGCCAGTTGGTGACCGGCGCGACTGCGATGCCGGCCTTGAAGACGTCCGCGCCCTTGAACATGCAGGTGCTGCTCATGAAGCCGCCGAAGCTCCAGCCCCAGATACCGATCCGGGAACCATCCACATACGGCTGCTTCGCCAGGTATTTAGCGGCGGCGATCTGGTCATCGCTCTCGTACCGGCCGAGCTGCAGGTAAGTGCTCTTGCAGAAGGCTTCGCCCCGGAAGCCCGTGCCGCGCCCGTCGACGCAGACGACGATATAGCCTTTCTGCGCCAGCATATGGTGCCAGAAATAGTCCCGTACCGGGAAGCGGTCGGCGGCCTCCTGCGAGCCCGGGCCGCTGTACTGGTACATCAGCACGGGATACTTCCTGGAAGCATCGAAGTCCGGCGGAAGGATACGCCAGGCATTCAGCTGCAGGCCGCTGTCGACGGGGATCCTGACGAACTCCATCTTGCCCAGCCGGTACTCGCCCATCTTGCTGCGCAGCGTGGCATTGTCTTCCAGGGTGCGGATGATCTTCCCGGTATTGTCGCGCAGGGTGAAGACGGGCGGATTGTTCAGGCTGCTGTAGCGATCCAGGAAAAACTTGCCGCCGGTAACGCCGGTGACGGTATGCGTGCCGGGCTCGGGCGTAAGCGCCGTGATCTTGCGGCTTGACAGGTTTACCGCGAACAGGCGGCGCTCCAGCGGCCCCGGCTCCGCGCTCAGGTAATACACGTTCTGGAACTTGGCATCGGTTGAAACGATACCGGCGACGTCGTAGTTGCCGGGCGTGAGCGTAAGCAGGCGCCGGGCTCTCCAGTCCCAGGTGTACAGCCGTCGCCAGCCGTCGCGCTCGCTGCTGAACAGCATGCTGTGGCCGTCCGGCAGGAACTGCAGGTCGTCGCTGATCTCGATATATGCCTTGTTCGTTTCCGAGTAGATCGGCTCCAGGGCAGCGGTCTTCGCGTCCGCCAGGTAGAGCTGCAGCTCGTTCTGGTGGCGGTTCAGCTTGAAAATGCAGAGCTTGGACGGATCCTGACTCCATTTGATGCGCGGGATGTAATAGTCGACAGTACCGTCGTCGTTGGCCAGCACGGGCTTGGAATAGCTCCGCGTCTTCAGGTCCATGATGCGGATCTCGACAAAGGAATTCGCCGCGCCGGCCTTCGGGTACTTATAGCTGTATTGTGTGGGATACAGGTTGTCGTACATGGTTATCGTGTACTCCGGCACACCGCTCTCGTCGAAGCGGTACCAGGCGATATGACGGCTGTCGGGGCTCCACTGGTAGGCCTGCGTGAACTCGAACTCCTCCTCGTACACCCAGTCGCAGTTGCCGTTGATGATCCGGTTGCGTTCCCCGTCCGCGCCCACCGGGATTTTCTCGCCGGATTTCAGATCGAGGCAATACAGGTTGTTGTCCTGCACGAAAGCCAGCATGCTGCCGTCCGGCGAAAACTGCGGGTGCAGCAGCTTCCCCGTATCGATCGGCGTCAGCTTCCTGCTCTCGATCTCGTAGACATAGACCTTGTGCAGCACGGACCGCCGGTAAATATTCTGGGCTTCCGTCAGCAGCAGGAGCTTGTCGCCGGCGTCGCTGATCGCGTATTCGTCCACGGGAAGCTCGCCCTGGTACAGGATCCGGCCCTTGCTGCCGTCGCGCAGGGACTTTACCTGGATGGTCCGCAGCTTGCCCTCGGTCTGCAGGTCGGTATACGATTCCCCGTCCTTCAGGGCATTGAAGCCCGGCACCGATTTCACGGCGAAAGTGCCGTTTCTCCAAATGTCCTCAAGCGTGATGTCTTTTTTTTGAGCGGCGGCAATTCCCGAGATGAGGATAAAGGCCGTCAGCAGATACGATCGCATCCATCAAAAATACAAGCGCAGGACGAAGTTGGAGAATCGGGGGATTCGTGAATTGGAGAATTGGTCAATTTGCCAATTAGTC
>JASLDA010000197.1 GCA_030151745.1 Chitinophagaceae bacterium
TGCCCGCGGCGAGCCGCCGTACGAGATCAGCGCCTTCAGCTTGGGCAGCTTGGCGGCTTCGGGGTAGCGCGTCGCAAAGACGATATCGAGGATATACTGCTCGATCTTTTCGTCCATATACACCTCGCGCACCAGCTTGCGGGCGTTGACGATCTCCTGCGGATCTATGACCGCCCTGATGGGGACATTGCCCTGGGGATTCAGGTTCTGCCGGATGATCAGGCGCTCCTCCTCCTTCTGGGGATAGGTGATGACGACCTTCAGCATGAAGCGGTCCACCTGGGCTTCCGGCAGCTCGTAGGTACCTTCCTGCTCGATGGGGTTCTGCGTTGCCAGGACCAGGAACGGCTCCTCGAGCTTATACGTGGTGTCCCCGATCGTCACCTGACGCTCCTGCATGGCTTCCAGCAGTGCGCTCTGCACCTTGGCGGGAGCACGGTTGATTTCGTCGGCGAGAATGAAATTGGCGAAGATCGGCCCCTTACGTACCGAAAACTCATGCGCCTGGGGATTGTACATCATGGTGCCCAGCACATCGGCGGGCAGCAGGTCCGGCGTGAACTGAATGCGGCTGAAACGCGCGTTGATTGCCGAAGCCATGGATTTGATGGCCAGCGTCTTTGCCAGTCCGGGCACGCCTTCCAGCAGCACGTGCCCGCCGGCCAGCAGGCCGATCAGCAGACGTTCGGTCATATGCTTCTGGCCGACGACGGCTTTGTTCAGCTCCATCATCAGCAGCTCGATGAAAGCGCTCTGAGCGTGAATCCGCTCGTTGAGGGCGCGAATGTCGGGAGCGGTAGCAGGGGCGGACATTTCCATAGTGCGTCAAAAGTAGTGTGCAGCCCGGAACGCCGCGGGGCCCGCAAGGCTTTTAAGGAAAATTTTTGCCGCCGCCCGGGCTGCAGGCTAAAGGCAATGCCCCGGCGCCCTCGCTACCTTTGCAATATGCAGACAGGCTCCGGCACCAGCGGAAAAACAGGATGGCAGGCAGTAGAAGCCTTGCTGGAAACACGATTCGGCAAAATCCCCGACATGGAGGGGGTTCTCTTCCTGATCGGCGTAAACGAGTTCGGGCAGGAACCGCCCCGCGGCAAGTTCACCAAGGAACAAAAGCAGGACCTGATGCATATCGCGGTCTGCACGCTGCTGAGCCAGCTGGACTACTACCGCTTCATCGGGCGCGACACGGAAGGCTGGCCGCATTTCGAAAGCGTCATGCCGGTCCCCACGATGACGATGGCCGAGCAGGAAAGCATCCTGAAAGCCTGCATCGTCCACTACTTCGGGCTGGACGATCTGTGACGCCCCGGCGTCCGGATCCCTTTTCGGCGGCAGGCAGCCGGGACCGGTAAATAGAACGCCGGAAGATGGCTTTCTTCCGGCGCTCTATCTATCTGCGGGCTCAGGGCGGCTCAGCGCTGCTTGCGGCTGGCTTTCTCCAGCTCTTTGCGGGCCCTTTCCATTTCCCTGCGGGCCTGCTCCATCTCTGCACGGGCCTGTTCCATATCTTCCCGGGCTTCCTCCATCTGGCGGCGGGTATCCTCGCTCCGTTCCCTGGCATCCATGCGGGCCTCAGCCACGGCCTGGATTTTCTCCGCGCGCATTGCGGCGGCTTCGCGGCGCTGGTCTGCAGCCTGCCTCCGGGCTTCGGCGGCAAGGCGGCGGCTGTCTGCTGCGATCTCACGGGCACGGGCCTGCTGTTCCCTCACAATGGCGCGGTTCGTATTTGCCCGGATCTCGTCCCAGTTGACATTAGCGGCAGCCGGTACGGCCGCCAGGGCCTGCTGCGCCTCGTCGAGGGCCACCTGGGTCGTCCTCGAGATCTCGTTCCAGTCGACCTCCCTGGAAGCCTTCGCAAGCGCATCCCAGGTTTCCTTGTGGATAGCCTTCCAATCGACGGAGGCGATCTCCTTCGAAGCCTGCTTCAGGTCCCGGCGGATCTGGCTCCAGTCTACCTGGCGCAGGGCCTCCCGGGTGATCGAGGCTATGGAGTCGCCCAGAATGGGCATTTCGGCAAGCACCCCGTCCAGGGCGGCGAGCCCCGCTGCAACCGGCGCGGGCGGAACCGGGGGAACGGCGTCTTCAGGATCGACCGCCTCGGGCGGCGCCGGAGGCGCAGGCGGCGCGGGAACGGCCGTGGCCGACATAGGGGCCGGGGGAACCGGCGGGGCGGGCAGCGTCGTAGATTTCGCGCCGCTTCCTTTTCGCTGGGCGAATGCCGGCGTAAAGCAGGTTATGGATATCGCGATCAGCAGGACCGCGATACCGGCGACAAGAATCATAGTTCCGGGGCGGAACGATTTCTTTTCCATTGAGGTAATACGTTTTATACGGTTAAGTAAAGGGTAGCGGCCATCGTTGGCAGCTAAGGCGAAAGCAGGCTGTCGACCGCCTGCAGCCAGGCTTGCCAGCGCAGCAGCATATTCGAACGGGTGTCCGGAGTAGGCTATCACCAGATCGTCGCAGCAATGCTCCCGCTCCCGGCGCAGCAGATCCGAGATCCGCCTTACGCAGGGATTGAAAAAGAGCACAGCCTCAACGATGGTCTGGAGCACATTGACCAGGTAATCGGCGCGGCGGACATGCGCCAGCTCATGCAGCAGCAGAGCTTCCAGGGCTGCCGGCCCCAGGCTTTCCAGACAGGACGGCGGCAGCAGGATCACCGGGCGCAGCATACCGATCACCATAGGCACCGCGATCAGCGGGCTTTGCCGGATCGAAACCGGCCGTTTGAGACCGATCCTCGAAGCGAGTTCCTGCAGCTTCGGACCGAGTTCCGGGCCGATATCGAAGCCGCTCCGGCGCATCCGGCGGATCTCGGCGAATCCCAACGACATCCGCCCAAGCATCAGCCCCAGACCCAAACCATATGCCATCATCAGCCAGGGCATGGCCTCGTCCAGCCAGGAAACCAGGCCGCGCTCTCCCTGGTTACTCTTGAGCGCCCGGGCATAGCTCAGCGGCAATTGCGCCTGCGCGGCCGGCCAGTGACGGGACAAGGTATGCAGGCACCAGACGCTGATCGCTCCCAGCGCCACCAGCCCCAGGGCATAGCGCACCCGGGACGGCAGGCCGGGAAAGGCTTTCAGCATCAGGCTCAGCAAGCCGTAGATGACAGCGGCCTGCCAGAGCGAGTGAACAAGCGTCCAGCCGATCGCCTGTAGCAGCCGGCCCGCGTCAGAGATCCATGCAGTTTCCATAGCAAAGGGATTTAGGGACTGTTCAGGATTTTTGGGAAGTGATATCGTTCAGGTATTTCCGGATCTGCTCGAGCTCGTCGTCGCTGGTCTTATGCGTGCCGAGCGCCTGCATCACCAGGCTCATGGCCGAGCCGTTGAACACCGTATCGATCATACGGCTCACGGCCTGGCGCTGGACCTGGTCCCGGCGGACCGCGGCTTCATAGATATGCACCTTGCTCCCGGCATCGCGGCGCAGCAGGCCCTTCTCGAGCATGATCTGCATCAGCTTGAGCGTAGTGGTGTACGCCCCGTCCTTGCCAAGTACCTCATGCACCTCCCGCACGCTGACCGGGCCTTTCTCCCAGAGCACCTGCAGGATCTCCAGCTCCCCCTCGCTCGGCTTGATTTGCTTTTCCATAGTCTCTATGAACCGGGCATCTACGAACCGATTCGTACACAAACCTACGAACGGGTTCGTATATCCGGTACGTGGCAATCCATTTTCTTGAAGCTTTAACATTTGACAAGTCCTGAATGCCGGCTTATCTACCTTCACGTCCTTAAAAAACGCTTCAAGGCGGAGCGATCGCCGGGCTCGACCACGCTGCGTCGGACCACGGCAGATCCTTAGCTCCAGGCCCGGTTCAGCCCCGTTTCCATGTCTATCCGCTTGTCGCCCGGAACCCGCGATCTCCTGCTGCTCGCCGGTCTCATGAATACCATCGTCATCGGGCTGGCGATCTGGGAGCTGATACCGATATATGACGGGCTGCCCTACGACAGCGTCACCTACGCCGATATCGTACACAAGTTTGCGGCCTGCGGGTTCCGGATCCGCCTGGACTCGTACTATATGCAGCGCTTGTTCCCGAGTGCGGTCGTCAGCGGCATCGCCTGGCTGCTTCATATGGACATCACCAGGCCGTACCTGGTAAATGCCTTCAGGCTGCTGGACCTCGCCGCGATCGACCTGGCCTTCTTCCTTACGGCGAACCTGCTGCGCCTGCACGGCATCAGGGGCCGCGCACGGATGCTGGCGCTGATTCTCTGCTTCGGCAATTTCTGCATCCTGAAGTTCGCGCTGTATCTCCCTGCGGCCACCGACTGCTGCACGATAGCGATCGGCGCGGCTTTGCTGTATGCCTACTGCAGGGGCTGGCCCCGGCTGCTGCTGGTCCTGGGATCGATCGGCGCCTTCACTCATCCGCTGCTGATCTTCGTCTCGGCCGTCTTGTACCTGTATCCTTCGTCCGGCGGGCAGCCCCGGGAGCTCATTCCCGGCAGACCTGCGTTCAGGTGGCTGCCGTACTTCGCTGCAGCCGCCTATCTTCTCCTCTGCAGCCTTTTTTACGTCTTTGCCTACGAGGATATGGTTGAACGCACGATGCGGAACCTGGCCCCGGTGAATATGCAGCTCTTCTTCGTCAGCGCGGCTGTCGGCGGCGCTTACCTGTTCATCCTCGCCCGCCTGGCCGTGATGGTAGATCTCCCGGCCCGCCTGTTCCGGGACCTGAGAAGGGACAGGCTGCTCCCCGTCATCCTCCTGGCCGCCTCCATCAGGCTCTTCCAGCTTTGGCGGGCAACCGGCCCCGGCCCCCTGAATGCGCGGTCGTACGGGATCAATGTCCTTATGGGCTCGCTGACCCAGCCCGGGCAGTTCCTGGTAGCGCATACCAGCTTCTTAGGCCCGGTGGTGCCGCTCGTCGCCATCCTGTTTCCCGCCTTCCGGCAGCAGCTCGCCAGGCAGGGAACGGGCTTCATCGCCGTCCTGCTGGGGCTGCTCCTGCTTATGCTCAATTCCGAGAGCCGGCAATGCAGCTTCTGCCTGCCCTTCCTCGTCCTCCCGCTCGCGCTCGCGTTCAAGGATAGAGAAATCTCCCGGAATCAAATGATCGTGCTTGGCTCCGCTGCCATACTCATCTCGAAAGTCTGGCTGCCGATCAACTACGGGCCGCCCTCGCTCCTGCGGGACCCTGGCCGGCTCAACCAGCGGCTCTTCCTGAATATCGGCCCCTGGATGCTCTGGCAGACCTATCTGGCACAGGCGCTGGCATATGCCGGCATCGGCCTGCTGCTCTGCATCTGCTTCAGGAACCGGCCTCCCGCCTTGCCGGGCATAGTTTTACCGGGGTTTCGTGAAAAACGGAAATCCCATGGCAACGAATAAAAGCGGAACCTCCGCCGACAAGGGCGGCAAGGGCTCGACGTACGCAGGCACGCAGACTCCCGATCCCCAGGCCCCGGACGGATACCAGGCGCCGCGTCCAGGTGAAGACGCGGAGAGCGCAGACGGGAAGGCTCCCGGCAAGCTCGGCGCAGAATACGATACCAGGTCGAGCTATGGCGATAAGGAAAGCGATCCGGCTTCTGCGGCCGGCGAAAAAGGCGAGGATGCCGGCGATGACGCCGCCGGGAGCCCGGTACGCTGATCAGCTCACGAAGGCCAGCACCAGCTGCGGCGCCACCCCGAGAGCGATCACGAGAGCGGCGGTGATGCAGAGCACCAGCTTATCCGTTGCCGTAACCGGCGCATACAGCACCGGCGTCCCGGTCTTGAAGTACATCGCCCAGACGACGCGGAAGTAATAATACACGCTCACGGCCGCCATCAGCAGCGCAAAGATCACCAGCCACATCGTGTGTCCCTGGGTCATTACTGCGCTGAGCACATAGTACTTCGCCATGAAGCCTCCGGTGAGCGGAATGCCCGCGAGCGAGAAGATGAAGACCGCGGTCACCGCCGCCAGCAGCGGGTTGCTTTTCGCCAGCCCGTTGAAGCCGTCGTACGTATAATCCTTAAGCTTGAGCAATACCGCGAACAGACCGATCGTGGCCAGGCTGTAGGCCACCGCGTATATGATAATGCTTTGCCGGCCCAGCGCATTCACGCTGAGCACCGCAAAAAGCATGAAGCCGGCCTGGGCGATGGAGCTGTAGGCAAGCATCCGCTTCACGCTTTGCTGGAATACGGCCGTGATATTGCCTATGAGCAGAGTCAGGGCGGTAATGATCGACAGGACGAAGCCCCAGCGCTCGGCCACCGTGGTGAACGATTCGTAGAACAAGCGAAGGAAGGCGTAGAAGGCGGCCGCCTTGGCGATGGTGGCCATATATGCCGTGAAGGGCGTGGGAGCGCCGTCGTATACGTCCGGCGTCCAGAGATGCATGGGCGCGGCGCTGACCTTGAAGCCGAAAGCGACCAGCAGCATCAGGATGCCGCCTATGGCCATCGGCGTGAAGGACGCGGCCTCCCGGAAGTTCATGTCCGCGATGTTGAAGGTGCGCGTGGCGCCGTATAGCAGCGCGATGCCCATCAGCAGGATGCCGGTGGAGAACGAGCCCATCAGGAAATACTTCAGGCTGGCTTCGGAGCTTTTGAGGTTGCGCTTATCGGAACCGGCAAGGATATACTGCGGGATCGAGAGGATCTCGATGCCGAGGAAGAGCATCAGCAGGGTGTTGTAGGAGCTGAGAACGTACAGGCCGCAGAGCGTGAAAAAGATCAGGGCGAAATAATCCGCTACGTGGGACCCCACCCGGCGGATGTCCCGGCCTACGAGCATCACGTACAGCAGGGTGCAGCCCGTCATGAGGGTGTTGAACCAGGTAGAGTATTTCCCGACGCTCAGCGCGCCTTTGAACAGGTTCTCGCCCGCGGGATTGACGGTGATCGCTTCATACGCATTAATGCCGGTGAGCAGCAGCAGGAGCAGGGCAGCGGTATTGGCCACGCCTTTCTTTTCCTGCACAAATGCGCCGATGGCCATCATGAAGACACCGCAAAGGACCGAAGCTATCAGGGAGTACATAAACGATCAGGAGATTGTTGGAGTGAATTAGCCACGCAGCTCGCTTAAGCGTGCAGCAGATTCAGGAATGGTTGCGGATAGATACCGAGGAACAGGATCAGGAAGATCACGATGGCCAGCGCCAGCCACTCCGTAGTGGAAAGATCGGCGGCGACCGTGCCTTCCACCCCGTTTCCGTAAGCCACACGCTGGACCATCGTCAGGGTGTACACGGCGCCGAGGATAACGCCCAGCCCCGCTACCACCATGAAAATGATCCGGTATTCGGACGCGCTCTGGAAAATGCCGTTGAAGAGCATGAACTCTCCCACGAAGCCATTGGTCAGCGGGAGCGCGATATTGGCAAACGCGATGATCACCAGGGCCACGCTCATCCAGGGAGCTGCGGAGGCCATCCCGCCGAGCTTGGTCATATCGCGCGTGCCGTAGCGCTGCTCGATAAGCTGTACCAGCAGCCACATGCCGGTGATATTGATGCCGTGGTTGAACATCTGCACCAGCAGGCCGTGAGCCGAAGTGTTGATGGATTCATGCTGCACGTCCGGGCTAAGCATCGAAAACGCGCCGGCCACCATCAGCCCCATGTGCGCAATGGAGCTGTACGCCACGAGGCGCTTCAGGTCCGTCTGTACGATAGCGATGCAGGAGGCATAGACGATACCGATTACGGCAAGCGTGATTACGATATTCCCGTACTCGGCAACGGCTGCGGGGAAAAACGGGATCACCCAGCGGATGACGCCGAAGATGCCCATTTTCACCATCAGCGCGGAAAGGATGATGGTAACCGGAGTGGGGGCTGTCTCGTACGTGTCCGGCTGCCAGGTATGAAACGGGAAGAGGGGCATTTTGATGGCGAAGGCCAGGAACACCAGCAGGAACAGCCAGCTCTGCGTTTCGAGCGGCATTTTCTGCGCAGCCGCCATCATATCCGACCAGGCATATGAATGGATCTCGATTCCGGCAGCGTTCCGCGCGTCGATAGCGCCGGAAACGACACCGTAGGTATGCAGGTAGATATAGATCAGGCCTGCCAGCATCATGAGCGAGCCCAGGAAGGTATAGACGAAGAATTTGAAGGTCACCTGGATGCGCCGCTCGCCGCCCCAGCGCGAGCAGAGGAAGTACACCGGGATCAGCGCCAGCTCCCAGAAGAAATAAAACAGCAGCCCGTCGTTTGCCAGGAATACGCCGTTGATGCCCGCGATGCTCAGCAGCATCAGGCCGGTAAAGGCGCCGGGATTTTCGACCTCCTTATCGAGCT
>JASLDA010000227.1 GCA_030151745.1 Chitinophagaceae bacterium
CCCCGGTGTCGGATCATGTATGGGGGTTTCCACTATAATAATATTCAACTTTCACGGTAGGCATCTACTCAGACTGAGGCGGAGTATATTTTTGATTTGTCTTTGAATTTTGCCGTATTCGTTGAGGGGCGTGCGGTCGGGCTGCTCTCATTTTTGCAGATTAGCCACTGCCGGCTGCGCATATTGTCAATCTATAATACTTAAAACAACCCGCATGAATAGAAAAGTTTACACGTTAATAAAATCTTCTTATCTTCTTGTCCTTGCTATTCTTTGGTCTTGTCCCGGAAAAGCCCAGGCAGGGGGCGCGAACTGTACGGCAAATGCAGGCGGCAATAGGGTGGTATGCGACAGCTCTACGACGCTTATCGGTACCGTGGCCAATATCCTGGGACCGCTCAACAGTCCGCTCTGGACCTTTATTTCCGGTCCGGTTACCCCTACCATCGTTTCTCCGAATAACCTGACTACCAACGTGATGGGTATGACTGCGGATGGTGCCTATGTCTTCCGGCTCACGCGTAATTGCGGAACGGGTGTCGCCACGTCCGATGTTACGATCACGGCCCATCCCCGGCCTGCAAGCTTCACCGCGGGGCCGGATGTGGTCAATGTCTGCGCCACAACAGGCACCACAACGCTGGCGGGTGTGATACCTGCCGGGTTCACCGGTGTTTGGCGCGCGATCAATATCTACTCGTTGAACCGGTTTACGACGACGGTCTCCACGAACGCCCAATTCAGCAGCACTACGACCGCTACTCCGGTCTTTTCACTCGTTAACAAGTCCGCGCACCAGATCGACCCGTCTTACTATGCAATTTTGAGGATCACGTCTGCGGACGGAATATGCAGCTACGAGGATACCGCTGTCGTCCGGTTTATACCCAATCCTGCGATCGATCCCGTTGCCATAACGTCCCGGTGTTATGACTCTTCGAACAGCAATCCGGAACAGTTTTATTTCTCCCTTAACTCTGCCCCATACTTTTCCACGGCAATAAGCGGGGCAGCCGGTACAGCCGCCGCCGGTACGACCGTAACCCTGACTCCCGTATCCCAGCCTGCAGGCGGCGCGATTGCTTTCAATAGGATAGATAATAACATAGTTTATTTAAATGGCACCTATGCAACCGGGACCTATGTGTTTAAGCTGACGGTAACCAATGCCTGCGGCACCTACACCACTCCTAATATCACCTATGTCTATCCCGGTACCAGGCCGCGTAATGTGAATTTTCAGCCAACGGGCCATGCTGCGCCGGAACAGCTTGTACTGTACTCCAGCGGAGGCAGTGGCGGAGAAGTGCATTGCGGCATCGCCAATACCGGCACACCGGAGAACTTTTACTTCAGCATCGACCCGCTCGATTCGCCTACGGTAATCACAAACGTTTCCCCCAACGGTATCGCTCCTCCCGGGGGCGCCCCTACAGTGTCGGTAACCGGCGCGGGTACCCGTAACCGGGTGGCCACCGTTACGCCGCCGAACGGGGGCTGGCAGGTGGGCACCTACCGCTTTTCCGTGAATGCTTCAAATTCGGACGGATCCTGCGGCTTCACCCAGCTTTACTATATACATATTTCGGACGGCAGCCGGCCGGCGGTTTCCGTACCTGATATAAGCGTGTGTTATCCCGGTACGGGTGCCACATCGGCAAACATTCCCCTGCCCGCGATTTACAAGGGCGCGGTGAACACCAGCTATTTCCAGGATTTCTCAGGGTACTACGATTTTTCCGTTGTTTCCAAGCCCGCCGGCTCCGCCACACCTGTTTATACCACCACTAACCTTCGGGATCTGACGACAGCCAGCACGACGATTTCGAACCTCGACAAGGTTGGCGATTACGTATTCCGCATCACGGCCAAGAACGGGAATGGCCAAGTCGGTCCCTTCCTGGAGCAGGAGTATGCCTGCTCCGGCACTTCCCTTACGTCGACCTTTACCGTGCACGTGGAAAACCCGGTAAATGCCAATGCCGGTTCCAGCCAGACAATCCCATGTTCGCAGTCGACTGCATTGCTGGCCAATAGCCCAGGTACAGGAACTGGTCTGTGGACGCTCGTCAGCGCCCCCGCCGGCAGCACGCCGGCGCTATCCGGCAATACGATTATAAACCCCGTGCTTTCCAGCACCAATGTGCCCGGGACCTATACGTACAGGTGGACCATCACCTCGCCGTACGGAGGCTGCACCAGCAGCAACGATGTCGCCGTGACAGTGGCGGCTACGCCCGGCAGCGATTTCGGCGACCTGTCCGTCGCGGTCTGGCCCGTGGCCAGCGCGGCACAGGGCAGCTGTGCATTTACCAATAGTAAGCCCGATAACTACAATGGCACCACGGTCACGACCACCAGCGTGTGGGCCGGCAACCAGATCAATACGGAAAATGCTACGGTCAACGGGGGAAACGCGGCAGCCAACACGGACCTGTATGATGACGGCCTTATGGCCGGCAGCGGGGGCGTTGCTTATATAACACCAGGCACGCCCTATCCGCTGACCCTGATGCTCAATGCAAATCGCGCCGCCACGACGGTGTATTTCAGAGTCTGGGCAGACTGGAACGCCGACGGCGATTTTACAAACGATCTCGATACGGTGAGCGGGCAGGGCGGAAACGCAACGTACGCAGGCAATGCAACGGTAACGACGGCCGGCACTGCCGTGCCTTATAACTTCAATATCACCCCGCCGGCCGGCGCAAGCGCCGGCTATAAGATACGCGTAGCCGTGAGCAGCGCTGCGATCGCAGACGTGTACCGCAGCTCCGGAGCCGCCACAGTGCTCGCCCTTGCAAGCGGCGAGATAGAAGACTACAGCGCTCCCGTGCCGCTATGCAATGCGCAAAGCGCGACGGCGCCCATATTGTCGCGTACCGGTATCATGAATAATTGCCCTGCTGCCACGGCAGACCTGAGCGCTATTACTGCTTCGAACCAGAACGGCAGTGTGAGCCTTACGTGGCATTCGGCCATACCCGCCGGCAACGGCAATAGGCTGAGCTCCGTTACGGCGTTGGGCGCAGGCCAGTATTATGCCGCTTTCTACGACGCGGCAAACGACTGCTACAGCACCGCAACCACGGCCGTCACGGTAACGACTACGCCCTGCTTCCAGGTAAGCGGTTTTGTCTTCCCGGATGCCGATGGGAGCGTGGTGCGAGGTGCAGGGAAAGCCTTTGCCAGCCTTCCTTTCCCTATGTACGTGTACCTGGTGAACGGCAGTGGGATCGTGGCAGACTCCGCGGCAGTGGCGGCAGATGGAAGCTATAAGCTGGATGTCAACAGCGGCTCGGCTTACAGGATCGAGCTTTCTGTCGTACGCTATCCGATCGGCCTGAGCACAGGTGCGAGCCCCATTGCGACGGGGCTTACGGGCAAATGGAAGAATACGGGGGAGAGCGCCAACGGGACCGTCGACGCTGCGGCAGACGGAATACTGGCAGTGCCGACCGTTTCGGGGAACTTGATCAACTATAATTTCGGTATCGAGCAGGCGCCCGCTACCGATACCAAGGCATACAACGTGGCCGAAGCGGCGTTCAGCGATACGCCGCCGCCCGGATATCCGTCCCTCTCCGGTTACAAGAGCATCGTCAGCTCCTCCGCGGCATTGACCGGTTATGCGACAGGAGGCTCGTTATCCGGTTCCGATCCTGAAGATTGTCAGGGTGCAGGGTCCTGCAATACCGGCGCTTCGTTCGCCATCACGGGGATCAACGCCAATACGAAGCTCTACTACAACTATGCTGACAGTAGGGGGCTTACAGCGGTTGATGTGAGCGCGGGGGCCGTGCTGATCGACGGCTTCGATCCGTCGAGGCTGGTGGTGTACGGCAAAAAAGGAACCGGCACTGCGGCCAGCCCGGTCGGCTTTACCTATGTGCTTGTCGACAAGGCCGGCATACCGGGCAATACGGCCGGTTACAGTATCCAGACGGCGGTGCCGCTGCCTGTCGGCCTGGCCTGCTTCAATGCGCGTAAGGAGCATAATTCCGCCTGGCTGGATTGGCTGGCGTACGATGAGAAAGGCAGCCTGGGATTCGAGGTGCAGCGCAGCGGCGATGCCCAGCGCTGGGAAGTGATCGGATTTAAGGCCAGCTCCCCCGGCGCCGCGGAAACGGCTTATGATTACACGGACGAGTTCCCCTTGACGGGCAGTAACTATTATCGCCTGCGGCAGGTAGTCTCCGATGGAAGCGCCCGGTATTCGATCATCCGCTCCCTGAGTTTCGGCGGCGCCGATATCCGCCTTTCTCCCAATCCGGTAACGGACGAGCTGACGATCAGCGGGCTCACGGCCCCGGGCGAGCTGATCCTGGAGAATGCGCATGGAAAAACGCTGAAGACACAGCGCATCAGCGGGTTTACCGGGAAAATAAGCATGGGAGCCTTGCCTGCAGGAGTGTATTTCATCCTGCTGAAGAAATACGATGGCGGCATGGAAAGCTACCGGATACTGAAAAAATAGAAAGTCGGTTGTTTGCAAGATGAAAGGCTGTCCCGAACCAGGGCAGCCTTTTCTATGCTTATACCGATCGAGCTCGGAGCCGCTGCACGAACCTTCGGCGCGGCGAGCTGCGACGCAGCGCTTCAAAGCGGATCTTAAAGCAAAATCCCGGATCGATTTGATATTACTGCAGGGGTACTGCGACGGAGATCCGGTAGTTGTCCGGGTACCTGTTCTCGATCTCGAAGCTTCCCTGCAGTTGCTCGCTCCGCTCTTTCATATTTGCAAGGCCGATCCCTGCATCCTGCCGGTCCGCCGGCCAGCCGCCGCCGTCGTCCGTATAGCCGATAACGAGCCTATTGCCTGCCTTCCTGAAAACGAGCTCTATCTTACTGAACGCAGCGTGCTTGACGGTATTGCTGATACATTCCAGCAGTATCGATTTTAG
>JASLDA010000250.1 GCA_030151745.1 Chitinophagaceae bacterium
CTTTGATCCTGGTATCTGTTTTCGGAATCAGCGCAGCTCAGGCGCAGCATAAGATGGCTGCCCTGAAAAATATCGAGGTAGGATACGGCTGGAGCAAGACCTGGGCGGATTACGAGCGGCATGTCCGCGCCGTTCGCAGCGACGCCAAAGCTTATGATACGACTATCCGGATGGGGGTCAGCAGCAAGAGCGGGTTCAGCGGGACGTTCGGCACCTCCCTGCCGATCACCCGCCTGGGCCATACCAGCCGCCTGAATCTCGGCCTGAACGTCATTTACAATTCGTACCTCTGGGATTACCCTACGGCCAACGGCGCAACCCTGTCCGATTCCGGGGTTATTTACGATTACAGCCGCAACCTGTTCTTTTCGGGGATCAGCCTCAACTACGGCGTAGCCATCAGCGCGGATTTCAAGTTCGGCGTGGACGCCATGATGGATAAGCGCTACCGCTGGAGCTGGACCGGGGGCGTAGGCGTGATGCCCAGCATGAACCTGACCTCCGATTTCGACGCGGCCGACCTGGCTTTCGGGGTGCAGCCTTTCGTGAAGACGGAAGTGGGCCTGCGCGCCGGCATCGTCTGGAAGCTGCGCCTGACTTACCAGATGGGCACGCTCAAATATCTTGATGTTAAGCCAAACGACAGTTTCTTCGGTATTCCCAACGCAGAGCAGACGACGCGCCTGATCGGCAAGGGCAACTTCGGGGTGTCGCTGATTGTAATGCCGTTCAGCTTCATGTACAATACCAGCCAATGGTACAACAGCTATTGAGCTGCATGACGGGACGCGGATTTCATTGAGTGCCGTTCCCCGGGCGGGCGCAGGTTGCAACGACAGCCTGCGCCCGTTTTTTTACCGCAATTCGAACCATACGGGGCTTTCGTCATCGAAATCCCCGTTGTAGTTTATGGACAGTTCCTCGCCTGCGGCGATATCCCGCACCGTATGAATGCTCATCGTCGCCGTTTCGTAGTCCATCACATATTCGCAATTCGAAGGCTGGGCGTGGTTATAAAGCGAGAGATAGCCCAGGGCCACGCAGCAAGCTCCCGGTTCCAGGGCAGGCCATTCGAAGATATAGTCGTGCAGCAGGGTCTGATCCAGCAGGCGCCGGGCCGCGGCGTCGAGCACGATGACGGCGGAGCGCTCGATGCAGGTGCCGGCGCGAAGCTCCCGGGCCGCCCTTACCCCGCGGCCTTTGCCGGCTATGACCGCAGCTTCCAGACCCGGGTGGATGAATAGCTCCATGCCGCAAAGGTCGGCAGCCGCTCCGCAAAAAGCGAATGCTCCCCGGATTCTGAGCGACGGGGGAGGCCCTCTCGGGATCTTCGTGCCCCGGTACGGGAAAGGGAAGGCCGGCGCCGATTCCGGATCGTTAACTTTTGAGGCCGGCCGGGTCCGCCTGGCCCTTTTCATTCCAGGATGTGTTAAACTTGTATCGATGAATTCACGACCTGTGCGGAAGCTGCTGCATTTTTTTGACCGGAAGCACCTGCTCCAGCGGCGCTTCCGGCGTTTCCAGGCTTTGGAAAAGACGCATGCGATCTTTCGCCGGTATGCCGAGCTGACCGATATCCTGGTTTCCGGCAAGCGGCTTGCAGGCAGCATCAAGGCGCTTATCAAGGTGAGCGTGCAGAATACGGAGCTGAACAGCTTCGGGCTGGTGGTGGGCCGCCAGCGGAATGCCGATCCGCGGCACCCCCTGCAGCAGCTGTCCGATCTGCTGCGGCACGAGGGACAATGGCTGCGCATACAGCCCGGGGACGGGGAAGCCGAGGTCCGGCACGCGATCAATGCCGTGCTCGACGCACGCTCGTATCATGTGCACCTGCATGGCAACCTGGTATTTCCGGCCGGGTGGAGCGGCCGCCGGCTGCTCGAAGCGATCCTGGAGGCGGAGCTCCGGCCGGCCGGCTTCGAGCTGGTAGCGCTCGAAACCTCGGAGTCGGGTTTCGGGGGGACGATCGTGCCGGGGGGATACGAGCGGCGGGCCGCGTCCCTGCTGGAACAGCTGAAAGAGCTCCAGCGTCCCGCGACCTGATTCCCGCCGGATGGAAGACGACAAAATAAATTCTAGAATGGCAATCCATACCACGAACTATCAGAACGCCTTCATTCAGCTGGCAGGCGATTCGCCGGTGCATGAAGCGCAGGTGCCGCCGCTGAAGGCTTCCGGTCCTACGGCGGCGAATATCCAGTACGATATGATCCGGGAGCACCCCTACCGCTATACGTCGGATGACGTTATCTTCGAAGTATATGCCCGGAAGCAGGGGCTGAGCGCGGGCGAGCGGAAGGCCGCCCGGGAGGCATTCTTTTCCAGGGGCCAGGCCTGCATGCGGGCTTCCGCCCTGCCCAAGCGCTACGGCTGGGGCGTTCACAGCGACGCCGAGGGAAAGATCGCCCTGATCCCCGCCGGGACCCCCGAATACCGGGCCTTCACGGAGCGCAGCGACCTGAAGCAGGTCCAGGCTATGCGGACGAAGAGGGGTGGGTAGTTTGCAATAGGCAATAGGCAATAGGCAATAGGCAATAGGCAGTTTTCAATCTTCAATCTTCAATCACTATGGATTCTATGATTCAGGCCCTGATGGGCGAATTCAGGCATGAAGCCGAGAACACGCGCAAGCTGCTCCAGGCGATCCCCGACTCGGCGCTGGACTACAGGCCGTCGGAAAAGAGCTGGACCACGGCGCAGCTCGCCTCCCATATCGCCGAGATCTACAACTGGTATGAGTACACTTTCAACCAGCCGGTATTCGATATGAGCTCCTATAAGTACGATAAGGGCGACATCTCGAAGATGAGCAATATCCTGGCGAAGTTCGAGGAGAACCTTGGCCGGGCTGAAGCCGCGCTGGCGGCGGCCACCCCGGAGTCGCTGGCCGAGACCTGGCGTATGACCGTCCAGGGACATGATGCGTTCCCGCCCATGCCCCGGGGTATAGTCTCCCGCGGCTTCCTCATGAATCACCTGTATCACCACCGCGGGGAGAT
>JASLDA010000251.1 GCA_030151745.1 Chitinophagaceae bacterium
GCCCGGTGCTGGTAGGTACCACCTCCGTCGAAGTGAGCGAGCTCCTCAGCCGCATGCTCCAGCAAAAGAAGGTTCCGCACAATGTGCTTAACGCCAAGCAGCACGCCCGCGAAGCGCAGATCGTTGCGGAAGCGGGCCTGACGGGCGCCGTGACCATCGCCACGAATATGGCGGGCCGCGGTACCGATATCAAGCTCGGCCCCGGCGTGAAGGAAGCGGGCGGACTGGCGATCATCGGCACCGAGCGCCACGAAAGCCGCCGCGTAGACCGGCAGCTCCGCGGCCGTGCCGGCCGCCAGGGAGATCCCGGCACCTCCCAGTTCTTCGTAAGCCTCGAAGACGACCTCATGCGCCTGTTCAACTCCGAGCGGATCTCCTCGCTGATGGATAAGATGGGCCATAAGGAAGGCGAGGTGCTGCAGCACTCCATGATCACCAAGAGCATCGAGCGGGCGCAGAAGAAAGTGGAAGAAAACAACTTCGGCATCCGCAAGCGCCTGCTGGAATACGACGATGTGATGAACAGCCAGCGCGACGTGATCTACAAGCGCCGCAGCCACGCCCTCTTCGGCGACCGCCTGGCGCTCGACCTGGATAACGCGCTTTTCGACGTATGCTCGGATATCACGCTGAAGTACGAGGACAGCCGCGATTTCGAGGCCTTCCGCATCGACGTGATCCAGCACCTGGCGATCGAGCCCGATGTGAAGGCAGACGAGTTCGGCAAGGGCGATCTCAATATCGTCGCAGACAACCTGTTCCACCAGGCGAAGGATATGTACAGCCGCAAGATGGCCGCCATGCGCGAGCATATGCTGCCCCAGTTTACCGCCATCCTCCAGGAGCACGGCGAACGCGTCACGGATATCGTGATCCCCTTCACCGACGGCATCCGCGGGCTGCAGGTCTACGCCAACCTGAAGCAGTCCGTCGAGCAGGAAGTGCGCCCCGTCACCCAGGCCCTGGAACGGAATATCACGCTCGCCCTGATCGACGACGCCTGGAAGGATCACCTGCGCCAGATGGACGATCTGCGCGGCTCCGTACAGATGGCCAGCTACGAGCAGAAAGACCCGCTGCTGATCTATAAGTTCGAGGCCTTCAACCTCTTCAAGCAGATGCTGCTTGAAACCAACAGGAACATCATATCCTTCCTGCTCCGCGCAGGCATCCCGATGCAGGAAGAGCCGCATCAGGCCGGTCCCCAGGATATGCCGCAGCCGACCGATATGAGCCAGATGCAGACCAACGCGGCGGAAGTGGAGCGGGCAGGAACCGCGTATGCAGCCGACGAGGAAGACTATTATACCGAACCGGAAGTCGCGGAGCGCCGGCAGCCGGTCGTGGCAGGCCCCAAGATCGGCCGCAACGATCCCTGCCCCTGCGGCTCGGGGAAGAAATACAAGCAATGCCATGGCAAGGGCCTTGCCTGATGGGAGATTTTAGATTGAAGATTGAGATTGGGAAACAGCTCTCAATTTGCCGGATATCCGAAAAGCGCCTGCGTCATCGCAGGCGCTTTTCATTTATGCCGTCCGCCACTGCGCCCCATTTTTTAAGCACCGCAAATAAAAAGCGCCCGGACACCCCGGGCGCTTTTCTCATGTCATGCGCTCAACGTCCCCATCCTACTCAGGACATACGGACATGAAACATGCCACATGAAACATCATATAAGCCGATAGCTTGCCAGGAAGTCTATGATCTCGTCGACATCGTCGGTGATATTGATGGTCCTGAACGGGATCGTGATGCTAAATTCGGTAGTCTTCAGGTCCGGGACCCAGACCTGGCTGCCGCCGCCGCCGAAGAACACGGGCTTGGTAAACTTCTGCTTGTACTTGGCGCTGTTGCGGTCCATATAGGGCTTGGCCTCGTTCTGGAAGGCGATGCTGCCGCGGTAGGCATCCTTGCGCGCGCTGAGCCGCACCATCACCAGGCAGCTGATGTTGTTCCAGGCCCGCAGCACGGCGCTGCGGTTGCGGACGAACTGCTCCAGGGTTTTGTTGCTGGCCTTGGCGGCAAGCAGCACCTCCAGCAGGCCGGAGCCTTCGCTCCACCAGGGGCTTACCACGTTGCGGCCGGGATTGATGATATCCCAGCCGGAGAAGCGGTACAGCATCGTGCCGGGATTGAGGGTTACGGGTGTCAGCTGTGAGGCGCCGAAGGCCTGCCGCACCGAAGGGTCGAGGGTGTGAACGGGAGGGAGCATAGGATTGAATAAGGTTTAGACGGCGAAGATATCGGAAGGGTATCGTGGCAGATACCGTCATTCAGCGCCTCAGCCCGCGCCTGCAGCGGTTTTCACAAAACCTTAGACAATAAAGCTCTGGCAGGACGGCCCCTCTACGCCGCCGGTAAAGACTCGGGGCCGGCAATACCGGCGCAGCCCTCCGGCTTCCGCCGCAGCTCCGGACCGGCATGCTCCCGTATAGGCAGCCCGGTTGAAAGGAGCGGCACTATTGAAAGATCTCTCCTTTGTCGTAGCCCTTCAGGCGGCGCTTCCGGGCGAGCGCCAGGAAAATGACGAAGTGCACCAGGATGCCAGCGCCCCAGGTCAGCGCCATCCACCCGATATCGAACATTTCCGGAAGATAGCCGCCGGCATGCAGCGCCAGCGGTACCGCGAGGCAGATCAGGTATGTAATGAAATGGTAGTTGAAGCCGAAGAACTGATAAGGGTCCTTGCGGCTGAGCATCACGCAGCTCAGTACTAGAATGGCGATGTAGCCCAGCACGCCCAGGCCGATGGCCGCTTGGGACACCCCCGGCTTCCAGAACAGCAGGTACATGAGCGTGGTGGAAACAAGCACTATGGCCGCATAGGCAAGCAGGCGTCGGTTAAAGAAAGTCATGGTCGGGACTATTTGGTGATTAATTGTTGAATCTGCGGATCATAGAAAAGCATGATGTTCCGTTCCGTGAAGCGGCGCAGGAGCTCCGAGCCCAGCGCCGTCAGGAAATAATACTTCCGCTCCGGCCCCCCGGCTCCCGGCCCCGTACGGAAATCCACCATGCCCAGCTCCCGGTATTTCCGCAGCGTCCGGTACAGGCTCTGCTCCTCGCAGGTCAGGGTCCCGCGCGTGCTGCCGGAAATAAAGGCCCGGATCTCGTCGGTATACTTCTCTCCCTCTTTCAGCGCCAGGAACAGCCAGAAGCTGAGCTGCCCTTTCTTATAAGTCTCCTCCCAGGCCTCCAGCAGCTCCTGCCTGTATTGCGCGTCGTTCTTAACACTCATGATTTAGGCTTTCAGTACTATTCCAGTTGTACAGTACAAAGATAATAGTAGTTCCGGATTCTCCAAATCAGGTTGCGGTATTTTCTGCCGGACCGGGCCGTCTGGAAGCTTTTAACAGACGGGAGCGCTGTTTGGCACAGGCTTCGCAATAGTTATGGTCCATATCGGGGTACCGTCTCGAAGCGCAGCGGCCAGGCCGCAGCCCGGTCGGGACGCCGGCCCCGTGAACGATCACTTAAAAAAGCCTTTATGAAGACCATAGTTTCAATCGCAGCGTTCGCCGGCCTGATGAGTCTGGCCGCCTGCAATACATCGGCCGTCAGGGAAAAGGAAGCCGCGCTCGCGGCACAGCAGCTCCGGCTCGACTCCATGACCCTTGCGATGACCCGCCAGCATATCGTCGACTCGATGAGCCGGGCGACGCAGGTCCAGTACGAGGTTCAGCGTATACCTACCGTCGAGAAGACCGAACGCATCGTCGTGGTAAAGGAAAGCGCCCCCAGGCGCGCCCGCCGGAGCAGCTCGCAATCCTATGCCGGCTACGCGCAGCCAGCCGTCTACCGGGAGCCCCTTTCCTATCAGCAGCCGGCAGTATATGAGCAACCCCCCAAGAAGGGCTGGAGCGCCAAGGCCAAGGGGGCTGTGATCGGTGCCGGCACAGGCGCGATCGCGGGTGCGGTGGTCAACGCTCGCAACCGCGGCGTGGGTGCGCTGATCGGCGGCGTGCTGGGCGCCGGAGCCGGGACGGGGATCGGCGCGATCATCGACAGGAAAAACGGCCGTTAGGCCCGCCATCTATAATGCAGACGGCCGCTTCCACCGGAGCGGCCGTTGCAATTTCAGGTTGACGATTTCGGATTGAAGCTCGGCCCCGATCCGCGATGTGACCAGGTGCCGGCATGGAATGCCCCGGGAACGACCGGCTTTCAGCGCCCCGCCAGCTCGGACTGGGCCGTTGCGGTATTTCCGGGGCGGCGGTTGATCACCGACATGATCCCGGCAACCAGCAGCAGGAGAAAAAGCGTTTTCAGCAGCAGTGATCTGAACATGCTTCAAGCGGTTTAATGCTGCAAAATTTGCATACGGATTTATAAGTTAATGTTCACGGGTCGTTAATCACTTTAAGATCGGTGTTACCATTTCATGAAATCCCATATCCTCCTGGCGCCCGGATCGGGAGAAACATCTGCAGTCGCTATTGGCATTATTCTTTTTAGACCTTCTGTCAAATCTGCGACCATGAAAACAAAACTGTTCATCGCACTGTTTGCGATCTCGTTCCTCGGTGCTAACCTCGTATCCGCACAAAACGACACTTACAAGAAATCCGACAAGAAAGAGCTGAAAGCTCACAAAAAAGCGATGAAAGGCAAGGAGCACAAAGCCCTGAAGAAGGCCAAAAAAGCCGAAGACAAGGCCGAGGTCGCCCGTTGATCCGACACTCCCCAAAAGAAAAGGACAGTCCGCCGGACTGTCCTTTTCTTTTGGGGAGTGATTCAAGGTGACACCTCTGCCTGAGGTGTCACCTTGTCCCATATAGCCAGTGAATTTTACGTAACGTTATAGGCAAGCTTCATACATTCATTTGCAGAATCACCTATGAAGCAGATCACCCAAAAACTCTGGCAGATCCCCCTGGGGGCTGTGAACTGCTTCCTGATCGAGGGCGGCGGCCATGAAGGGCATACGCTCGTCGATACGGGGTATCCCGGCAGCGCGGACAGGATCTTTGACGCCATATCCAAATGCGGCTTGGATCCGGAAAATATCCGGCGGATCATCCTGACGCACAGCCACCCGGACCATGCGGGCAGCACGGCGGACCTCGTCCTGCGCACCGGCGCCGAAGTCTGGATGCATGCCGAAGACGCCGCGCTCGCCGAGCAGGGCGTCGCGGGCCGCCTGCCGCATATATTGTCGCCCGGCATTGCCAACTGGCTTATCTACCAGCTGCTTATCAAACGCAGCCAGAACTCGATACCGGCATTCCACACCGATCGCCTGCTGCGCGACGGCGACGACCTGGACCTGCACGGGGGCATCCATATAGTGCATACGCCGGGGCATAGCCTGGGGCATATCTGTCTCCTGCTCCGCTCCGAAAGCCTGCTTATCGCGGGCGATATCTGCGCCAACGCCATGGGCCCGGCCCTGAGCGTAGTGTATGAGGACCGGAAGCAGGGAATTGCCAGCATCCGCAAAGTGGCGGCGCTGCATTTCCGGAATGCCGTCTTCGGGCACGGAAAGCCGCTGACCGAACGCGCCAACGAGGTGATACGGGCGCGGTTCGGGAAGTGATGCCGCTTGCCGTACTACCCGATCCTGGCACGCTTCAGCAGGAAGGCGTGCAGCACGGCATTGACATCGTCGCGCATATCGACGGCGATCCGGTCGATGCCGTATTGATGGCAGCGGTCTTCGAACGCCTTTTGCCAGGCCTGCATCCCGGCCCGGTACTGATCCCGTATCTGCGCCGGCTGCAGCCGCGTACGGGCGCCGCTTTCCAGGTCCACGAATTCGTAAGGCCGGTTCTCAAATCCGAAATCCAGCTCCTGCACACCTTCCGTGATATGGAACAGGATCACCTCGTGCTTGTTGTAGCGCAGGTGCTGCAGCGCAGCAAACAGGTCCTCGGCCTCCCGCCCGTCCTCCATCAGGTCGCTGAATACCACGATCAGGGAGCGCCGGTGCATCTGCTCGGCGATCTCGTGCAGCGCCGCGGCCGCATTCGTGCCCCGGTTCCGCGTATCCATATGCAGGACCTGCTCCAGCCGCGTGGCCAGGTGGCGGTAATGCGTTCCGGAGGATCGGCACTCGCTGCGCTCGTAGACCCGCTCGTCGAAAAGCGCCAGGGCGGCCGCATCCAGCTGCCGGCGCAGCATCTGGAGGATGGCCGCCGCCGCGAAGCAGCCGTACTGCAGCTTGTTCAGACGCCCGGGGTCTCCCGGGAACATCATGGACGAGGATGTATCGAGCATCACGCAGCACCGGAGGTTGGTCTCCTCCTCGAAGCGCTTCACGAAAAGCTTGCCGGTCCGCCCGAACACCCGCCAGTCCACATGCCGCAGCGGATCTCCTGCATTGTAGAGCCGGTGCTCGGCAAACTCCACGGAAAAGCCGTGGAAAGGCGATTTATGCAGGCCGATGATGAAGCCCTCGACGGCCTGGGAGGCCAGTAATTCCAGGTTATCGAACAGGGCCTGCGGGGTGATCGTCAGCTGCTGGTAGGGCATTCCTAAAGATAAGGGTCCGGGCGGCAGCGGCGCCGGATCGCTATCAATAAGTATTCGCTAAAACTTGCCCGAGCAGATTTTCCTGCTATCTTTAAGCGCAAATTTCCCTAGCCGAATGTCTTTTAAGAATACCCTGTTACTGGGCCTGGCGGTTTTGACGGTAAGCTGTTCCTCTTGTGTAAGGGATTATACCTGTCGATGCAGGATCAAGTACAGTGGCATGCCGGGCCTGCCGGATTCAAGCTATCGCGAGTATCCGATCCGGGACACGAAGGACAAGGCTAAGTCCATCTGCGAACAGAATTCGGCGCATATCGAAAAGAACGGCATCAAGACGGATGAAGACTGCGCACTTTACTGATCGCCGGCCGGCAACCATCATTCGCTTTATCCTTGGCTCTTTGCTGCTGCTTTCCCTGGCAGCAGTTTTTTTATGGTCCGGCTGGACGAAGATCGACAGCCTGGAACCTTTCACCTGGAGCTTCGTAGACATCCTGCCGGTAGGAATAACCACCGCCGGCGTCCTGGCCCGGCTTATGATCGGCCTGGAATGGCTTATCGGGGGCTGGCTCCTGGCGCAGGTCTATACGAAGATCACCTATACCGGCACTCTGGCCGTGCTGCTGCTGTTCTGCGGCTACCTCGGCCTGCTGATCCTGCAGCAGGGAAATACGGGCAACTGCGGCTGCTTCGGGGAATGGCTGTATATGAAGCCGATGGCGGCCATCTGGAAGAACCTGGTCATGATGGCCGTCGTGCTGCTGGCCTGGTGGATACATCCGTACAAAGGCTATAAATGGCAGCCGTACCCGGCGGCGCTCATCGCCGTCGCGGCCTTTACCCTCCCCTTCGTGCTGGAGCCGGTATATATTTCCTCCGGATCCCGGCCGGTGCATGAAGCGATGAACCTCGACGCTCTGTACGACGGCAGCGCCGAGCCGGCGCCCCCGATCGACCTGCGCAAGGGGAAACATGTCGTATGCTACTTCAGCACGACCTGCCCGCACTGCAAGAAAGGCGCTTACCTGCTGCAGATCCTGCACCGCCGGTACCCCGAGCTGCCGGTATATATGGTGCTGAACGGGAACGACACCCTGGAGCGGGAGTTCCTGGCCGAGACGAAATCGGCGGCGGTTCCGCATAGCCTGATGCGCAGCACGCCCGCGTTTTCCAGGATGGCAGGTCCTTATGTGCCGACGATCCTCTGGCTCAACAACAGCGTGGCCGAGCGCAAAACGTATTACACCGAGCTGGAGCCGGGAGCGATTAGGAAATGGTTGGGGGATTAGTCAATTGGCCAATTTGTGAATTAGCCAATTTGTGAATTTGCGAATGCGCTAATAGCCTGTCCCCAAAATAAAAGGTATGTCATGGTGAGCTCTTTTGCAGTCGGCAGTCGGCAGTTTGCAGTAAGCAGTTTGCAGTAAGCAGTTTGCAGTTTGCAGTGGATCGGGAGCCTTAGCTTGTATGGTCGGGACTCGTCATTGTTCGCTTTGCAGCCAGTGACAGCACGTTGACCGGTTCTCTTTTCATGTCATGGTGAGCGGAGGTTCGGGTT
>JASLDA010000267.1 GCA_030151745.1 Chitinophagaceae bacterium
TGATCTACGGCAAGGGCTTCGGCGAAGCCCGGCCCGGAGTGCCGAACACCGCGGCAACGATCTACCGGATCGGGTCGATCTCGAAAGTATTTACCGCTACCATGGTCATGCAGGAGATCGACGCCGGCCGGCTCCATCTCGACGACAGGCTGGGGCATTGGTTCCCGCGGATCCCGAATGCCGCGGACATCACGATCGACCAGATGTTGTCGCACCGCAGCGGCCTTCACAGCATTACCGACGATCCCTCGTTCATCGCCTGGCAGGATACGGTGAAAGTTCCCGAAGGCGTCCTGCGGCGAATGGAGGGCCTTTCTACGGATTTCGAGCCGGGGGCAAAATGGGAATACAGCAATTCGAACTATATCCTGCTCGGCTGGATCCTCGAAAAGGTATCCGGCAAAAGCTATGCAAAGCTGCTCCGCGAGCGGATTACGGACCCCCTGAGGCTGAAGAGCACGGGAATGGGCCCGCGCAGGCTGCCGGCGAAAAGCATGGATGCATATTCCTTCAGGATGGAATCCGGCCGCTGGCAGGCGGATGAGCTTTCCAGCACGGAGGTGGCAGCCGGGGCGGGCGGGGTAGTAAGTACCGTGCCGGAGCTGGCGATCTTCATCGATGCGTTGATGCGCGGCCGGCTGATGTCCGCGGGCTCGCTTGAAAAGATGAAGGAGATCCGGGACGGCTACGGCCGCGGCCTGATGCAGTTCCCCTTCTACGACCGGCAAGCGTACGGCCATAACGGGCGTATCGACAATTTCAGCAGCAGCCTCGCCTTTTTTCCTAAGGACAGCCTGGTAGTGAGTGTCGTCTGCAACGGCGTAAACTACAATACGAACGACCTGCTGATCGGGATCCTGAGCCTGTACTACGGCAAGCCGTATAAGATCCCCGACTTTTCAGCGTCAAAGACGGTTTCCCTGACGAAGGCGCAGCTGGAGCGCGTCGACGGCATATACCGGAGCGAGCAGCTGGCCATGGATATCACGATCCGTGCCGGAGGGACAGGGATCACGGCGCAGGCTACGGGGCAAAGCTCCTTCGAGCTGGAGCCGGTATCAGCCACGCTTTTCAGCAACGATGCCGCCGGCGTACAGTTGGAATTTCCCGGGGCGGAAGAGCTTCCCGCGCCGACCATGATGCTGATGCAGAGCGGCGCCCGCATATCGTTTTCCCGGAAAAACTAAAGCGATCTGAGCTGGCCGGAGCTGCGCCCCCGGAATAGGTTCTCCCCGGCTATCAGAAGCGAACGGATCAGGTACAGCCTTGGATGATGCCTGCTATCCGGCCGTTCAGCTCAGGCTTCCCCGCCGCCCGAGCTCGATGACTTCGCAGTTTTCGATCTTGCTGCCGTTGATCCCGAAGCGGACGAAGGTCCGCATATGATGCCAGCCCTGGTGCCCGGCTGCGCCGGGGTTGATATGCAGGCAATCCCGCGCCGGATCGAAGATGACTTTCAGGATATGGGAGTGCCCGCTGATGAACAGCCCGGGCTTGTAGCGGTCCAGGCTTTCCTTGGCAGCTTTCGTGTATTTGCCGGGATAGCCGCCGATATGCAGCATGCTTACTTTCAGGTCCTCCGCCCGGAACTCCAGCAGCTCCGGGATTTCCCGGCGGATCTCCGGCCCGTCGATATTTCCCCAGACCGCCCGCAATGGCTTATGGGCCCGGATCTCGTCCATCAGCTCGCGGTTGCCGAAATCCCCGGCATGCCATACCTCGTCGACGTTGCCGAAATAGGTCCATAACTCGGGTGGGCTGAAGCCATGCGTGTCGGAAAGAAGGCCAATGCGCAGCATAATCGTATTGGCTGCAAATTGCAGCATTCGGGCCAGGGCCGGGATCTCATTTTCCGGACCGGCGGCATTATCGCAGGCCGTTTATAATTCCTGTGTTAATCGAGTAATCGGCAAGCTTCTACGCATGTATTGCATTCACGGGTAAAGTAACTTCGCTGCGACGTACCTGTCAATACGTATGACCCGCCGGGCATGGTCCCGGATATTTTTCAGATGGCCAGAACTATCAGCGCAATTTTGGTGGATGACGAACCGGGCTGTTTAGGCAACCTGCAGCATTATATCGGGGCCTATTGTCCTGATATCCGGATCGCCGGCACCGCTATGGACATCGATTCGGCGGCGAGCCTGATCCGGGAAGTGCCCGTGGATCTCGCCTTTCTGGACGTGCAGCTCTTCGGCCGTACGATCTTCGACCTGCTGCCGGCAGAGGGAAGCGTGGACTTTCCGGTCGTATTCGTCACGGCTTATGAGCAATATGCGCTCAGCGCCTTCCGGGTATCGGCGCTCGATTACTTGCTGAAGCCCCTGGAGCAGGCTGAGATCCTGCGCTGCTATACGAAGATCCGGCGTCATTTTGAGAGCCTTCCACCAGCGGCGCCGGCGGCGCGTTCCGCCCGGATCCTGCTGAGACAGGGCGAGTACATCTACCCGACGAGCACCGAGCAGCTGCTGTATCTGCAGGCCCAGGGCTTCTATACGAATGTCTGTTTCCTGCATGAAGGAAAGGTGCGGGAGGTGATGGTCAGCAAGCCGATAAATGTCCTGCATCAAGAATGGGAAAATCCCCAGCTGATGCGGGTGCATCGTTCGTACGTCATCAACTTGCAGCAGGTAAGCTCCTTTCGCAGGCACGGGGGGTATATCAACCTGCGGATCGCGGACCGGACCATTCCAGTCGCCAAGCGCCGGGTAGCGGACTTCATGGAAAAATACGATGCCTGAGAGGAAGCGCTTGCCGGCCTGCGCCGCGCTTTTACCGGTAATCGTCCTGTTGCTGCTGGCCGTATCGCCGCAGGTATCGGGGCAGTATATCCGGCATATGAACGCGCACCGGATGCTGCGTGCAGCTACGGTATACAGCGTCGTCGGCGACAGCAAAGGCTTCCTATGGTTCTGCACCGACAACGGTCTTGTGAAATACGATGGCCGCTCGGCAGAGTTCTACACCAGGCAGCGCGGGCTTCCCGACGATATGATCTTCAAAGTCTACGAAGATCTCCGGGGCCGTATCTGGACGTTCTGCTACAACGGCAAGTATTGCTTTATCGATGGCGACAGCATCCACAATGAGCGCAACGATCCTTTCCTTGCAGGCATACCGCACGCGGCAGGTTTTATCTCGGGCATAGTTCAGTCGGGCGATAGCAGCCTGCATTTCGCCTTGTCCTCGCGCAGCATCGTGAGGCTGCGCCCGAACGGGAAAGCGGAGGTCGAGCCCCATGTCAGGGGGCTCAACAATCTTTTCATTTCAGACACGGGGATTCAGTACAGGGAAAGGGTCTTTGTGAGCATACTCGCGCGGGACAGGCAGCACTCGCTATGTTCCGACGAGCAGGGGCTTAAGATATTCCATAAAGGATCGCTTGTATGGAGACTGGACGATCCGTCCCTTTCCCTGAAGACGGTGGTGGATATGTTTCTTACCGACCAGCAGCAGCTGCTCGTTTCGAAGATCAACGGGCTCGAGATCATCTCGCTGCGCAGCGGTAAGCGCGTCCGTCTGCTCGATGATATCCGGATCAGCAGCTGCCATCCCGATCTTGCGGGCAATTTCTGGATCACGACATACAACAACGGCGTGTATATGCTGCACCAGGAGGGCGATCGCATTCGCCAGCTTCGGGGCTTCGACGGACTGGACTGGAGTATCGTAAATAACGGGCGGCTGGTGTTCATCAAAGACCAGGCGCTGTACGAGCTGCTGCCGCAGGGAGATTCAATTCGGTCCGTCCGTGTCGCGGATGCGATCCCGAATCACTACAATCCCCTGCTGCGCCTGGGGAGCTGGAGCTTGTTTTACGACACCTGGAATCAATGCCCGTTCCTGATAACCGGGCCCGGCGCATCTGCGGAGCGTAAGATGATCGACCTGGGCCGCCCGCAGCGGGATCTGCTTTTCTTCAAAAAGGTGCATGTAAGGCACGACAGCGATTTCTTCATGTATGGCGACAAATACATTTACCAGTTCCGCCGGGTTGGCGGAGATCTGCGTTTCGTGAAAACCCAGGATGATCCGGAGAAGA
>JASLDA010000285.1 GCA_030151745.1 Chitinophagaceae bacterium
GACGATATTGCGCGCATAGTCATCGTTGTCGTTGAGACCGCCGGACGGATCCCTGAACAGGTCTGCCTGGGCACCGAACGACTCCGAGAGCCGGCCGTTCATCAGGCTGGCGTAGGATGGCGGCCCCGCCGTCACGGCAGGGAGCGGGTCGCCGTTCTGATCGAGATAATCCCTGAAGATCTGCACGCTGGTATCGATCAAGGGAAGCTGCGGCAGGCAGGTGTAGCCGGTATTCTTGTACCGGGTCATCCGGCTGCCCCGGTTAGCGATGTAGAGGCTTACAAGCTGCCGGTAATAGCCCTCCTGCTCGGCAGCGCTCAGGCTGGCGACCAGGCTGGCAATGCTGGCGCTCGGCGTGACGGCACTCCCGGTAACCCGGGGCAGATTCTCGTCCCAGCAGCCCGCCGGATCTTCATTGGCCTCGCAGTGCACCTTCAGGTACGCGAAATAGTCGATCGCGATGTCCCGGCTGGAAATCGCGGAGGAGTTCCCCTGGTTGAACTTATATGACGTGTACAGGAGCGGATCGGCGTTCGAGTACTGGGCGGCATAGACCGGCTTAAAGGGATCCGCGTTCCAGATATCCTGCAGGGTATAGAGCCCCAGCTGCTTAGCCGTCTTCACATCCGGAATGGCCTGCAGCTGATCCGAAAAGCCCCCGGCTTCGCAATACCGCTTTTGGGATTCGCAGTATTCGGGATGGACCATAAGCATCGCGGCTGCGATATTCATGTCGAATACCTCGATCAGTTGCCCGATGGGCGTCGAGCTGTTCACGGTAACCGGGGAGCCGTCAAAATCCGTCGTGGCGCTGAATGCCGGCAGGAGGTCCTGGTACGCATAGACCGGCGAGAATATCGATGCGGCATAATCCAGCGAATCATTGAATGCGGCGCCCGATGGGTATGCCATTGTAACGCTGTGGGCGCTTGAAGGGAACACCAGGGGCCGGAACGAAGCGGAATCCGCAGCTGCGACAGCCCGCTTGACGATATTGGTAGGGGCGGCCTTTTCCTTCCAGCCGACGATCGCGAACAGCGACCTCCCATTCCCTACGATGATATCGCTGTTGTTGCCCAGGCGCTTGTACATCCCGTAAGCTGCCCCCGGCAGGAGCTGCGACTGCATCATAGTCTCATATTGACCGCAGGGCGTCGATGCCTTATCAGGATCGGCAGGATTGCCGGAGGCCGGAGACCCTGCCGAAGTGCTCGTTTCCTCGTCGCAATTATCCGGCACGTTCCCAAGCTCGTCGTTCAGAAAGTCCTGTGGGCTCTTATAGCAGCTCGTGTACAGCAACGGGCTGCGCAGGTACTGCCGGATCGCCGTATCCACCATCTCGGGATCGTAGGACGCGCGGTAGCTGATTACGGTTTGACCCGAGCTCATATTCGCAACGGAAATCGACTGCAGGCTGGTATCCGTCACGCCGCCGCTGCCCGTTATGATGAGCGGAGCCGTGGCTTGTCCTCCCGCCGGGACCACCACCGCGCTCGCCGTGATCGGTACAGGACCGGCATCGGCTTCGCCCTGGTAGGTAAGCGAATATTTTATCGGGACATTGATGCGCACCGGTTGATTGGCGCAAGGTGTGAACGGCGGAAGGCTGAGCCCGAAATTGACCAGGCCGCCGTTGCTTTCCTTAAAAAACGTCCTGCTGAACCGCCGCTCATTGCCGCTCCAGGAGGGTTTGTTTCCGTAAAAGAGATTCGTGAACGGATACGGGCCGACTGGTGCCGTGACCCCGTCCAGGTTCTGCAGGGCCGTAGCATTGCCCGGATCCGGGAAGCCCATCAGGCCTGTCATGACCGGTTTCCCCGAATTGTTCAGGACACTGAAGCTGAGCTCCCGGTTCGGGTCCCGCGTCACGATTTTCTCGTAGAACTTGGCCACCCCGATATTGTTGCCGAAATACGTGTCCAGCTCGGTCTGGTCGGGGTCGCCGTAAAAATAGCTGGTCTCATGCCCCTTGCCGATCTGAAGCTCCTTGCCGGCGCTTCCCTGCATCCGGATACGCCCCGGATCGTCCGGAGCATACTGCGTCTGGACCAGCGGATACCCTTCTGCATCCGGAACCGATTTCATCATGCCGTTGCCCGCCGTTCCCAGAAGACTGTTCTGCCTGGAGTAGTAGGCCTTTGCAAGGGCATTGCTGTGCAGCTCAGGCAAGATATTCGGACCTGCCCCCGGCGCCAGGAGCGCATCGAAGTCCGCTGCTTTGTACGGTTGCTGGTTGGCACTGGACAGGGCGAAATTCGGGATAAAGCTCAGCAGCGAATCGCCGAGAACCGGTATGGGCAGCGTCTGCAAGGCCGGGCGCCCCTCGTAATCGTAGAACTGCTCGGCCGCGATCACATCGCTTTTCCTTGAGCCGAAGCCCGTGAGCGTCTGACGGCTTTTCAGCAGGCCGTCGAAGTAACCGAGCACCTGCTTGCTCTTCCCCTCCTCGGCAAACGAGATCTCGTAGTTCCAGTTCGACTTGTCGTTGAGATGTCCATTGTTGATGCGGATGTACTCCGTTATACCGTTGGGCTCGCCCAGGCGGCCTTCGTCTGGCTGATAGGTCCAGGGGCCGTACTTGATCTGCTGATAATCGGCACTGTCCGGCCGCAGCAGCCGGACCCGGTACATGATATACCCGCGGTTGTAGATCAGCGGCAGATCGAAGCTCGTTTTATTGGTAATGATCCGGGAACTGTTCTCCTTGAAATTGAATCTAATATTCGGACTGCTCCACACCTGCAGATTGCCGTCGTTCAGCTTCACCAGATAGTCGTCGACATGCGTCCACTCCAGCTCGTACAGCGCAGGATAGGGCTGCAACCCGTTCACGGACCACTGGATCCGGGCCGTGTTATTGGGAAGAAACGTATGAGAAGGCGACAGGTCGATATTGGCCATCGACGGGCTGTACACGGTCTTGCTGCCTGATGTTGTATTGAGTACGAGATCGAACTTCTGCTCCACCATGCCCACCTCGATATTCCAGTTGGTGTTCATCTTCGCCAGACCGGGATCGCCGGTACCCGAGCTGAACAGCCGGGCGGGCGGGCGTATCGTCGAAGACCCCGCCAATACATCCGCGTAATTATCGGAAAAATCATACAAATCGAGTATCTTAACTTCTAACTTATAATACCCGAAATAGTTTTTCATGTGAATATCCTGATACGCGTTGACGCTGTCAGGATTGTAATTGATCATCAGTGTATCGTTGAACAACTCCGTTACCGCAGAGGGTCCCAAGGTCTTGTAGCCCTTTACCTGGAAGTTGATCCGGTACGTATAATTCCTATAGATCTTCGGATCGTCGTGATTCACGTAGAATTTTACGTACGACCGGATATCTTTCATACTGAAATTGCTCCCCAGAAGCCCCGGATTCGCCGTAAAATCAACCTGGCACAGCAGGGTATCGCAACCCGCCGCCCCTAGTCCCTGAAAGCAGGAGCGCAGATCGCTCCCGCTCCGCAGGGTCGACCAGGCCCGGGATTTCATATCGAATGTCTGGGCACCCGATGATCCCGATAAGCCAAATGCTGTAACGATCAGCAGGCAGAATATCCTAACAAGCTTCATAACTATGTATTTCAACAGTAAAACAAATTGGCAATATTACTAAGACGCCTTTCGAAATATTTTATACTTATTATAGCGCTTCATCCGGGCCTTGCCCCCGGAAACCTCGATCAGCCGGTCTTCGCTGGACAGTCCCGCATCCGCAGCCTGTACGATATTCCGGCACTCGAAGGCAACCTTCATTACCGGCCCGGCGGGAGACGTCTCATCGTCGGAGACGGTGTAAGTCATTTCACCTAAGTAACGTCCCGGGAGACTAAGTCCTTTTTTATAGAAGAGCGTCAGGCTGATCGACTGGTTCGCTCCTAAATTGTATTTGAGCTTTACCGCAAATGAGTCTTTCCCGAGCGGGGTCACCTTAAAATCCGAGAAGTCCTCGATCCGTGAGTTCCCCAGCAAAAAGCCGGAGATATCGAGATCCACGTCGGAGCCATATTGCTTTTCCCATTTCGGCAGATAGACGACGTTCAATGTCCTGTCCTGATG
>JASLDA010000290.1 GCA_030151745.1 Chitinophagaceae bacterium
ATTTGATAAACATTTCATCATTCATAAAAAGTAGTAAATGGCAGCAGTAGAAGACAAGCTCAAGGCGCTCAAGATGGCGATTGACAAGATTGACAAAGACTATGGCAAGGGCTCGGTAATGATGCTGGGCGATAAGGGCGGCGATACGATTGAAGCTATTTCTACCGGCTCCCTGGGCCTGGACGTAGCCCTGGGTATCGGCGGCTTCCCCCGGGGGCGTGTGATCGAAATCTACGGCCCGGAGTCTTCCGGTAAGACGACCATCGCCATCCATACCATTGCCGAAGCCCAGAAGAAAGGCGGTATCTGCGCCATCATCGATGCGGAGCACGCCTTCGATGCAAGCTATGCCCGCAAGCTCGGGGTGGACGTGGACAATCTCCTGATCTCCCAGCCGGACTACGGCGAGCAGGCCCTTGAGATCGCAGACCGCCTGATCTCCTCCGGGGCTGTCGATGTGGTCGTCGTGGATTCCGTAGCCGCCCTGGTTCCGAAAGGGGAGCTGGAAGGTGAAATGGGCGACAGCAAGATGGGCCTTCATGCCCGCCTGATGAGCCAGGCCCTGCGCAAGCTCACCGCCACCATCTCCCGCACCGGCACGGTCTGCATCTTCATCAACCAGCTCCGCGAAAAGATCGGCGTGATGTTCGGCAATCCCGAAACTACGACCGGTGGTAACGCCCTGAAATTCTATGCGTCCGTGCGCCTGGATATCCGTCGCGTCAGCCAGATCAAGGACGGAGATACCGCCACGGGGAACCGTACGCGCGTAAAGGTGGTCAAGAACAAGGTAGCGCCGCCCTTCCGCCAGGTCGAGTTCGATATCGTCTTCGGCGAAGGCATCTCCAAGATCGGCGAGATCATCGATATGGGCGTGGAGCTCGGCATCCTGAACAAGAGCGGCTCCTGGTTCAGCTACGGGGAAAATAAGATCGGTCAGGGCCGCGATGCCGTCAAGACCTTCCTCACGGACAACCCCGAGGTCACGGACGAGATCGAAAACCGCATCCGCGAGCAGCTCATGGTGCCGCAGGAAGCCGGCGTTTAAGAAACGAAAGGTTGGTAAGCACGATTCGAAGCCGTCCGGAAGTGAGCCGGGCGGCTTTTTTTATGTACGCAACAGCAGTTCGCAGTTTGCAGTGGGGGCCGGGCATACTGGAGCACTGTCCGGTCGGTTTCCGGCATTTCCTGAATCCCGAGCTTGCATTCGGGAGATGAAAGTGGACGCGCCTACAGCGCTGTAGCGCATCTCTACTATGCAGAAAAACCAGCCGGATAGTACACTGGCTTGTGGGATGTGGTCGTGCAGTCAGCTTGAACGTTTACGCTTTCTGACTGGTGAGCGCATAAAAAAGCCGTCCTGCGCGGACGGCTTTTTTATGGAAACTAAGAGGATTACTTCACGATGCGGAAGGATGCATTGCCCTGGGCGGTCTGCACCTGCAGGAGATAGATGCCCGCCGGGAGATTGTCGGTCGCGATCACGGCATTGCCCGTCTCGACGACCTGGCGGCTGATCAGCGCGCCGGTAGTGGTGCTCAGCGTGAGCGTCTTGCTGCCCTTGATGGCTTCCAGGCCGCGAACCTGGACCGCCGCCGTGGCAGGATTCGGATACACGCTCAGGGCTTCCAGCGTGGTGCCGGCAACTCCTACGTTATTCAAATGGCCTGTGAAGGACTTGCTGTTTTCCTCGAAGACGATGTCCGTAATGCGGGGACTAGCTGCCGAGAGCGTAAAGGACAGCTGGGGATTGGCCTTGCCCGCGGCGTCGCCGAAGATCTTGTAGCTGCCGTAAGGCAGGTTCGGGAACTGGAACTTTCCGGAAGCATCGGAGTACACATAGCCGATGGCCTCGCCGCTGCTCTTGGTGAGGATCAGGATGCGCTTGCTCAGCGGGGCTCCGACTCCGGCTGTCTTGTTCGCACCCAGGATCACGCTGCCGCCTACGAACGCCGGGCCGCCGGGATTCGTGCCGGAGATCAGGCTGACATTGGTCGCGCTGCTGGTCAGGTTTGCGATGCTCAGGGCTGTGGCCCCGCTCCAGTTGAGCGAGCTGGTATAGTATGTCGGGAGGTAGCTGGAGTAGCTCGGGTAGGCGCTTGCTTCGGGCGGCGGCGGCAGGGCATCGTTCTTAAAATAGAAAACGGCCGCCTTTTTCAAGACGACCGTTCCATTGCGGCTTGCCGGCGGCAACCTGTTTATGCTTCCTTACGATTCGGGATTCAGCACGGCCGTAAACCGGTTCTTGCCATCGAAGAGCATTTTGGCGGTCTGCTGCACATCGGCCGGTGTGAGGCTGTCGATCCACTTTTCATATTGCAGCACGTGCTGCTTGTCTTTGTTCCAGCTCAGCACGCTCTCCAGCTTATCGGCCCAGAATTTATTTTCCTTCACTTCGACACGGTATTTCTCGCGCCACTGGTTCTTTACCTTGTCCAGTTCCTTGGAATCGATAGGCGCGGCTTTCAGCTTCTCGATTTCCTCGTTCGCGGCGGCGATCAGCTTGTCCACATTCTCCGGCCCGCAGGGCAGGTACATGAGCAATTGATAGTGCGGGTAAGGATCACGGCTCACTTCGGCCTGGAAGCCGCCGGAGTATATGCCGCCGAGCTTCTCGCGAAGCGTCTCGATCACTTTGATGTTGAGCACTTCGGCTACTGCCTGGGTCTTGAGCGAGAAGTCCTCGCTGTAAGGCGCATTGCCGTGGTAAAGCGAAATGATCAGGCTTTGCTTTTCGGTGCCTTTCCTGAAATCCAGCTTATGCGATCCGTCTATGGGGCGCACGCCGTTGTCCTTAAAGGCCGGCGCCGTGCCCGCAGCAGGCAGCGAGCCGATGTACTTCTCGATCAGCGGCAGCGCCATATCGGGCTGCACGTTTCCGACGATATAGAAGTGGTAGCCGGCGGCGTTGCCGAAGCCTTCCTTGTAGATCGCCTGGCTGCGGTCCAGCTTCAGGGCGTCGAAGTCGGACGGGCGCGGTACCGGGGACGGGGCCAGCGGGTTCTTCTTATAGAGCACCTTGAACGCGGTGTCCAGGAATGCCACCTGTGGGGACGCGCTCAGGAACTGCAGCTGCTGCTTCTGCTTCATCCGGTAAGCGTCGAAAAGCTCCTCGTCCCGGCGAGGGGCCGTCATGCGCAGGTAAAGCAGCTGCAGCATGGATTCGAAGTCCTTTACGCTGGACGAGCCTTCCACCGTGTATTCCAGCTCGCCGATCCCCATCTTGACGGTCGCCACCTTGCCGCTCATGGCCTGCTCTATCTGGGGCGGCGTAAGGTTGCCGAAGCCCATAGCCGCGGCGGCCGGCACAGCATATTGAGCGCTGCTCTTATCGGCGGCTCCGTAAAGGCTCATCCCGCCCTTCTTGGTGCCTGTCAGCAGGATTTCATCGCTCTTGAAATCCGTGCTCTTCATCGTCACCTTGACGCCATTGCTGAGAGTATAGGTCGTCGCGCCGAGCCCTTCCTCGCTTTGCTCCGAGCTTATCTTGCCGGCAGCGGGCTCCTTGCTCAGCAGGCTGGCGATCGCCGCGCTTTCCGCGGGGGCGCTGACCTTCTGCGAGAATCCTTTCTGCGTCATCGCCAGCAGGGCCGCGTCGGCCGGCAATTTGAGCTCGGGCTTCTGCGGCGCGGTGATCAGCGAGAAGGTGGCCATGCTGCTCATCCATTTCTTGGGCAGGGCGGAAACCTCGTCCAGCGTAATGCCGGGAACGAGGCTCTTGTGATAATTGAACTCGTTCTCGACCCCGGGCATGGCCTCGCCGGTAAGAAAATTGCGCAGATACTCATCCACGTATTCCTGGCTGGACGTGGTTTTGCGCTCGTTATACATCTTGCTCACCCCCGCCATCAGATCGTTCTTGGCGCGCTCCAGCTCGGAAGCCGTAAAGCCGAAGTCCCGGGCGCGGATCAGCTCGGCAGTCAATGCGTTCAGCGGCTTTTCGACACCGTCCTTGCTGAAGGTCGTGGATGCGGTGAAGCTTTCCGTCCCATGCATCCAGCCCTCGAAGCCTACGGACGCGAAGGGAAAGGGCGGCTTGGGGCTTTGCGCCAGCTCCCGCAGGCGGCGGTTGATGATCGCCAGCGCGAGATTGCGCTTGATGCTCTCCCGGTAGTCGCCCAGTGTCAGGTCTTCTTTCTTATCCGTCAGGGGGAAAAGGATCTGCAGGCTCGCCGTGATCGCTTCCTTGTCGGATACTACCATGGCCTCCGCCTTGCTGCGGGCGGTAGCCTTGATATAGTCGCGCTTGCGCTCCGTCGGGGGATTCTGCAGGCCGCCGAAATGCTCGCGGATCATCTTCATCGCGGTAGCGGTGTCAATATCTCCTACAACCATGACCGCCTGCAGGTCCGGGCGATACCAGTCCTTGTAGTAGCGGCGAATCGCATCCGGCTTGAAGCCTTTCAGGATCTCGTCCTTGCCGATCGGCAGCCGCTCCGCATAAAGCGAGCCGCTGACGTATTTCGGCAGGTAGCGTTTCATCATGCGGTCTTCGGCTCCCTTGCCCAGGCGGCTCTCTTCCAGTACTACATTGCGCTCTTCGTCGATGTCCTTGTCCGTCAGCAGCGCGTTATGCGCCCAATCCTCGAGGATCTGAAACCCCTTTTCGAGATTGCCGGCATTGTCCGTCGGGATCGGCAGTATGTAGACGGTCTCGTCGAAGGAGGTATAAGCGTTAAGGTCGGCGCCGAACTCCACGCCGATGCTTTGGAGGTAGCTCACCAGCTCATTCTTCTCGAAGTGCTGCAGACCGTTGAAATTCATGTGTTCCATGAAATGCGCAAGACCCAGCTGATCGGGATCTTCGAGGATGGAGCCGGCTTTCACCGCGAGGCGCAGCTCCACTTTTTTTTCCGGCTTTCTATTCGGGCGGATATAGTAGGTAAGGCCGTTGGGGAGCGTGCCTTTTACGACCTGGAGATCGACTGGCAGGCTGGTATTGAGATCCTGAGCCGCAGCAGGTACGCCGCTGGCAATCAGTGCGGCAAGCAGCAGGCGCCGGGTCACGAAACTGGGAGTTCGCATGTATGGGTATTATGAAATTTCCGCGAAGATAATCCAGCGGGAAGCGGCTGTAAAGGCCTTGGATTGCTAAAATTTGGCCACTCCCGCCCGCTATTCAGTTA
>JASLDA010000315.1 GCA_030151745.1 Chitinophagaceae bacterium
TAGCGAAACCCGTAACGGCCAGCAGCAGGGTCTGGATGATCACCGAGGCGTAGCGCGCAAAATCGGCGGCGGCCTTGTTGAGATACTGGAGCTGGTGGCTGGCATCCACGTGAAACTTCTGCGCAATCCAGCCCTGCAGGTTTACGACCCAGCCCTGGATGCGGTCTCCCAGCTGCGGAAGGTCGCGGGCAAAATCGGCGGTCTGCGCCCCGAAGAAGAAACATATACCGCTAAGAAATATTATGAAGATGAGCAGGGCGCAGAACGCCGCCAGAGATCTCGGGAAGCGCCGCCGCTCAAGCCACTTCGTCAGCGGCAGCAGCATGAACGCGATCAGCACCGAGAAGAACAAAGGGATGATCACGCTGTGTCCCTCGTGCATGAAAATAAGGATCAGCAGCGCACTGAGCAGGATGGCCGCCAGGCGTACGTAGAAGGGATGTTTTACAGGCATTTTGCAGAGGGGTTATTGTCAGATCTTGCCGGCAGGCTTACAAGGCTATTCACAGCTACTAAGCTATTCAATCCTGAACACCGGATAGCGCATATGCGCCGGCTCGTACCAGCGGCTCTGGCGATACACATATAATAGCTGTGCCGCGGCGTCCTTGGCAAAAGCAGGATCCGCTCCCTTCCTGGCATCGAGGGCCTCCCGGATTTCCGGGTGCTCCTGCAGCACTTTTTCCGCTTCGTCTTCCCAGCGGTAGTCGGAATACCCCTCCTTTTGCTGCAGCACCGCGTCGAAAAAGTTCCAGGCGAAGTAAGAATCCTCTCCTTCCGGCTCGAGCAGCTCTACCAGGGAACGCTTGTAGGAGCTGCCTTCCAGCCAGAATATGTAGTCGCCTTTGAGCAGGCGGATCCGGCTGCGCTGCGGCGTCACGTGGATCGCGCCGTGCCGGTAATGCCCTTCGTAAGGACGGGGCGCCGTCTGGAACGAGTCGATATGGTATGCGGTCACCAGCATCTCCGAATCGTGATCGAGGATCTCGTAGTCCAGCTCGCGGTTCTGCGTCAGCCGCTCGATGACGCGATGCCAGCCCCCCGGGACGACATATGCTCTGGGCGCCTCTATCCACTGCCGCGGCGCATAGTGATCGCGGATGGCAACGGTTCTCGTATACGGCCTGGAATGATCGTACCAGAGCCGGGGCTGCCCCGTGACGGCACTGGGCTTGGTCGCCGCCTCGTAGCCCTTGAAGGTCCAGCTGCTTGCTGCGCTGTCGGTCCAGCTCAGCGGGAAGCGGGTCTGCCTGCGGACGGCCGCGATATCGGCATTCCGCGCGGCGAGAATGGCATTGCGCCGCGCGCTGCAGACCTTTATGATCGCCTGCATCAGGGCATACGTGGCCTTCACCCGCTGGTCGAACGGCTTCAGCATATGCGTTTCGGGCACCCAGGCGATCGTGTTGTAGAGCGCCGCGTAGCCGGAGGAAAAGCGCGGCGGATCGTAGAAGGCGGTCCAGCCCGTACCCGGCGTTTCCTCCACGTTCACATAAGGCGCCATGGGGAAGCCCGCGCGGTCCATTTCCGTATACAGCGCGGGGTCCAGCGTATTGCGGAAGTAGCGTCCCAGCCGGCCGCCAAGCTTATCGTACTGCGTGGAGAGCAGGGTCATCACATGCTGGTAATCCGCCCCGTCGCTCACATGGTTATCGACGAACACGGCAGGTTTGTAGCGATGGAAGATCTGCGCGAACAGCATGGCCTCGCGGGAATCCATTTTGCTGAAGTCCCGGTTCAGGTCCAGGTTCTGGCTGTTGCCCCGGAAGCCGTATGATTCCGGCCCCACCTGGTTGACGCGCGTGCTGTTGTTGCGGTTCAGGGCTCCGCCGATATTGTAGATGGGAATGACGACCAGGCGGATACCCTCGGGGACCTTCAGCCTGTCCTCGGCAATGTCGCGCAGCAGCATCATGCAGGCGTCGATACCGTCGGGCTCCCCGGGATGAATGCCGTTATTTACGAGGATCGTAAGTGTCTGCTCGTCGCTGCCGCCTACCGGGTAAATGACGGTATGCAAGGGATAGCCGGCATCCGTCATGCCGGTGGAGTCCAGGCGGATACGTCCCGTACGGGCCTGCAGCGTTTCGTAAAAACGGATGCAGTCGGCATAGGTAGTCGTCCGCTTGCCGCCGGACCGTTCGAATGGAGTTTCCAGATGTTGTGCCTGCACAGCGAGGCAAAACGCAGTCAGCCAGAGCGCGAGAAAGTACCGCATAGACGCAAAATTCCCTGAATTGGAACGTAAAACAAGCCGTCTGACGCGCCGTATCCCTGTCCCGAAGTTGCCGGTATTGCAGGTGCCTATTCGGCAGGTGCCGCGGGGCCCTCTTTCTGCCAGACGCGGAACTGCGCGCCAAGATTCAGCCCGGCAGCCCACATATATGTCTCATTCCTGAGGAAGTACGGGATCCGGATGTATCCCCCCGTCAATTCCCCAAATACCCGGAGCCGGGGCAATACCTGGTATGCCGCGCCTGCCTGCGCTTCCACGGACCAGCCGTTCATTCCTTCGGATAATTTAAAGCTCCGGTCCGTCGGCGCTACCATGGTATAGCGGATGAAGGCCGGGCTCAGGCCGGCGTACCAATCGAGCACCGATTTTCCGAAATGGTAGTTGAATACAGGAGCGATCGCAATAGCCGGCTCCTTAAAGACCAATGTCGTTTCGACAGCCTTTCCGGGAGTAATATAACCCGTCAGCGGATCAAATTCATCTGCGGAACGAAGCACTTTTGTGTTGACGAATGAGTACCTGCGATAATCCAGCTTTACCCCGAATTCGAACCGGCCGCTGCGGTAGCTGGCCCCTATACCTCCGCATGCATTCAGGCGGGAAAGCGGCTTGTATTCCTGAAACCAGGGATGATCCGTCTTCGTATTCATCATGATCTCACCGAAACCGCGGAGCTCGACAGACTGCGCAGCCAGCATTCCGGGGAAAACGAGGAGTACAAATACTA
>JASLDA010000328.1 GCA_030151745.1 Chitinophagaceae bacterium
CCCGCGAGCATAACTACGTGATCACCGGCGACAAGCCCGGCTACGTATCCACCCGCGCGCAGGTCAGCACCGAAGGCATTCCCCGCAGCGCCGCCGACCAGACCGTGAGCGTCACCGTTTACCTGGACAGCACCTCCATCGGCAGCTTCCGCGTGAGCAATGTCTATTATCCTTTCAATTCCGCAGAGCTGACGGCCGCTTCCGTGGCTTCCCTCGACAGCCTGGTGGCCTTCATGAAGGATAACCCCTCGCTGACCGTCAATATCTATAGCTATACAGACTCCGTCGGCAACGATAAGTACAACAAGGAGCTCTCCCTGCGTCGCGCGAACGCCGTCCGCAACTACCTCGTCAACAACGGCGTGGAAGGCAGCCGCATGGTCGCCCGCGCCCGCGGCAAGAACGAGTACGCAGCCCCTAACAGCCGCAGCAACGGTGTCGACTACGCCCCGGGCCGCCAGCTGAACCGCCGTACCGAGTTCGAGATCATCAAGGAAGATCCTACGCGCCGCATCATCTTCCGCAGCAAGGAGCCGGGAACCATCGACTCCCAGGAGGCCAACCTGCGGGTGCAGCCGATCCCCGACGACAGCGAGCCGGCCGACCGCGAGTCGGGCTACGGCGAGCCGGGCAGCCGCTCCAATAATCAGAATCCCTGATTCCGCGAATATTAATCATTGCAAGGCCACCTTCGGGTGGCCTTGCTTTTATTTGCATACCGGAAGCGCAGAAGACGCACCGGAAGGTATATGGAACACTACATAGAATACAGATTCGAGATCAGCGGCACCAAGCGGGAGATGCTCATTGCCAGCCTGGCCGCCGCGGGCTGCAGCGCATTCGAGGAGCAGGAGGATGCCCTGCTTGCATTTTACCCGGAATCCGAGGACAATGAAGAGCTGCTGCGCTCCATCGCAGCGGATTACAGCCTGGAATACGGGCGCCGCAGCATCCCGCCGCAGAACTGGAACGCCAGTTGGGAATCGAGCTTCGAGCCGGTGGTCGTGCCGGGTTTCTGCACGGTCCGCGCGGATTTCCATGCCCCGGCCAGAGATACGCCCTACGAGATCGTCATCACGCCGAAGATGTCTTTCGGGACCGGACACCACGCTACGACCCGGCTGATGATGCAGGCTATCTCGGGGCTGGATCTCAAAGGCAAGTCGGTCTTCGATTTCGGCACAGGCACGGGCATCCTTGCCATTCTGGCTGCGATGCTCGGGGCGTCCAGAATAAGCGCTATCGACAACGATCCCTGGAGTGTGGAGAATGCCCGGGAGAACGTGGCGGCGAATGCGCAGCCCGGCATCGCGGTTGCGGAAGGCTCGATCGAAAACCTGGGCGGGGAGCGCTTCGACATCATCCTGGCGAACATCAACCGGCATATCCTGCTGCATTACATGCAGGACATGGCCGCGGCGCTTAACCCGGGCGGGACCCTGCTTCTCAGCGGCATTCTGAGCGCCGACGAGGATGTCGTCTCAGGCGCGGCGCAGGACGCCGGCTTCCGTAAGCAGCGGCGGCTCCAGGAAAAGGATTGGATCGCGTTGCAGTTCGGCCGTTAATTATCAGGATATACGGTTTTTATTCACAAAGCATATAGGTGCATAAGTGAATCAGATACTCTATTTTTGTCGGCTACCATTGTAAGCACTCTTCATGGAAATTGCTTTTTTGATTGTTCTGGCCTATCTGATCGGGTCCATCCCGACGGCCGTATGGGTGAGTAAGCGCTTATACGGTATCGATATCCGGGAAGTCGGCAGCGGCAATGCCGGCGCTACCAATACGTTCCGCGTACTTGGCGCCAAAGCCGGTACCGGCGTTATGCTTGGCGATATGATGAAAGGCTTCATCGCGGTGAAGCTTTCGCTTCTTTCGCAGTATCCCTGGCAGAGCGAGGCCATTACCAATCTGCAGATCGGTCTGGGCCTTGCGGCAGTGCTCGGCCATATCTTTCCGATCTGGGCGGATTTCCGGGGCGGTAAGGGGATTGCCACGCTTTTCGGCATGATCCTCAGTATACAGCCGCTGGCAGCGGTAAGCCTTATCGGCGTGTTCGTGCTTATCCTGTTCCTGACCCGCTATGTATCCCTCAGCTCCATCACGGCGTCCATCGCCTTCCCGGTGCTGATCGTTTTTATTTTCCAGGAGCCCGAGATCAGCTACAAGATCTTTGCTATCGCCACGGCTTGCCTCGTGGTATTGACACACCATAAAAATATCGGGCGGCTGCTTTCCGGGAATGAAAGCAAAGTGCCGTCCTTCCGCAAGAAGAACCGCCGGCGCTGAGCCCGACTGGTACGATTTGTTTTAGGGCCGGATAATACCCGGCCTTTTTTTTAATTCCGGATTGCTATGAAGCGAATTACACTTGCCCTTGTGCTGGCGCTCGCGATGGGTGTCACCGAAGGCTGCTATAAGAATCCCGTAACGGGCCGCAGCTCCGTCAACCTGGTGGATGAAGGCCAGATGCGCAGCCTGGCCACGCAGCAATACGCGACATTCCTGTCACAGAACCCGCCCGTCTCGACAAACGGCAGCCGGGATGCGGAAATGGTGCAGCGGGTAGGAAGCCGTCTGGCAGCCGCGGTACAGCAGTATCTGACGCAGAAAGGGCAGCAGAGCCTGATTGCCGGCTATCAATGGCAATTCAACCTGGTCAGTAATTCGCAGGCCAATGCCTGGTGCATGCCCGGCGGAAAGGTCGTCGTGTACTCGGGAATCATGCCGCTGGTACAGAACGAGACCGGTCTCGCCACCGTTCTGGGGCATGAAATCGCGCACGCCGTCTCCCGGCACGGCAACGAGCGGATGAGCCAGGAGCTGCTGGTGCAGGCCGGCGGCGCAGCGCTGTCCGTAGCGCTGGCCAACAAGCCCGGGCAGACCCAGAGCATCTTCAACGCGGTGTACGGCGTCGGCGGCCAGCTCGGCACGCTGGCCTACAGCCGCAAGCACGAGAGCGAAGCGGATCATATCGGCCTGATCTTTATGGCCCTGGCCGGCTATAACCCTTCCGAGGCCGTGAATTTCTGGCAACGCATGTCCGCCAATGCAGGACAGAAGCCCCCGGAAATCCTGAGCACGCACCCCGCCGATGCGACACGTATCAATCAGATCCGGGAGTGGCTGCCGGAGGCCATGACCTATTACAAGCCGGCCACGCGCTGAGGCGGCGCGGCTGCGTTTGGCAATTGACCTAACTTGGCGGCATGCCCGGATTCCTGAAGCGGCTGCAGAGCCTGTTTTTCCCGACCCGTGTGCGTGTGGGCTCCAGCGCTTATAACGAGGTCCTGGAGCTGCTTTATTTCCAGGGGCGCTATATGCTGGCGACTGCGGACGCTATCTATTCCGACGGCGATAAGTACCGGCCTCTGCTCGCCGCCTTCGCCCGCCCGGAGCTGCGCCGCAGGCTGCCCGCCCTGCGTAACGTGCTGGTCCTGGGAACGGGCCTGGCCAGCGCCGTGCATATCCTGCAGCGCAAAGGCTTCCGGCCCGGATTTACGCTGGTGGAAATCGACGAGGTCGTTCTCGACTGGGCGGTCGAGTTCCTGCCCCGGGGCGTCAATGAGCGGGTGCGGGCCGTGCGTTCGGACGCTTTCGCGTTTGTCGGCACGGATACCGGCATCTACGACCTGCTCATCGTCGACATATTCTTCGGGCGGAAAGTGCCGGCAAACGTCATCGGGACAAGCTTCCTGCGTCAATGCCGCGACCGGCTTTCGGCCGGCGGCGTCCTGGTACTGAATTACATGCTGGCACCGGAGAACGATCCCCAAAAAGCGAAAGCCGCCCTGGAGGCGACTTTCAAGCATGTAAAGGAGCTGAGCTTCGGGCTCAACCGGGTGTATATCGCGACGGTGGAATAGGCCTCAGAGCTTGGCGCTCTGGATGCGGAGCACCTTGCGGCCCTTCTTCTGGACGCGCATCGATTCCGGCACCAGCTTGGAAACCTCTTCCATCAGGCTCTGCAGCATGGCCGTGCGCACGAAATGGTCGGTGGTGACGATGCCGATCTCGCGAACCGGCTGCGGTTCCTCGAAATAGCGCACGCGCTCCATCAGGTCTTCGGCAAACTCGTGCGTAGCGAGCTCCGGGCGCACCTTTAGTCCTCCGTTCTGGTCCTCGAGTTGGCGCAGCGTCTCGACGTGGCTGCTCTCGTACTTG
>JASLDA010000352.1 GCA_030151745.1 Chitinophagaceae bacterium
CTCCATCTCCGCATGCGCGAGCCGGAGAAAATCCGCCGGGAGCATGCCGTCCCGGCTCAGGAAATTGTGCATGCCCCGGCTACGTATATTCCGGGGCTGTCCATTGTCTATGATCAGGACTTTCCGCCGGACGCGGGCGAGCACCAGGGCCGCATTGCAGCCGGCCGGCCCGGCTCCCACGATGATCACGTCCCAGATCTGCTCCTTGGACTTCTTCATGTATATGCTCGTTGATTAAAACGAAAGGCTGCCCGGGGACAGCCTTCGGACTTCAATTCCTTAAGGTCCTTATTTTACCGGCGCCAGGCCCATACGGTTGTTCAGCGTATCGCGGGCACGCATGTTCGCCTGTGTCGTCGGGTTCTGCCGCCCGCCGGGCTCCGTGCCGTTGGGCATGTCCTGCGTGTTGGAGCCGTTCGTCGAGCTGCTGCCGTTCATATCCGATCCGGAGCCGTTATTCATAGATCCCGAGCTGCGGGAGCCGCTGCCCATGCTTCCCGAGCCACCGCCGGTCATGCCCGCGGAATCGACGGTCGTCGTCATGCCGCCGCCGATTCCGTTACCGGTATTGTCCGTGCCCATGGTAGCGCTGTCCGTATTGGTCGTGGTCGTGCTGGTTTCGTTATTGCAGGCGGTCAGCGACGCGGCCAGCATTGCCGCCGCTCCGAGACTGAAGAGAGTTTTCATGGATTATGATTTTGTAGTTGGTTTCAAAAAGTTATGCCATCTCAGCGCTTCCGGTCCCCGTCCGCGTCGCCATTTGCGGAAGAGCCGCTGGTCGTGCGCTTGTCCGTCGTATTGCTCGAATTGGTGCCGTTCCCGTTCGGCTGGTTCGGGGCGGAAGTTCTCTGCCCCATAGTATCGCCGCGCATTGCATCGCGCTGCCGGATGCTGGTGTCTGTTGTATTGTCCGGCATGCCGGCCTGGTAGTTCACCGGGGCGGTCCCGCTCCGGACCGTAGAGTCGATCGGCGTGCTGGTGCCGCTTTCCCTGTTGTTACTGCAGGCGCCGAGCAGCAGCGAGCCGGCGCAGAGCAGATTCAGAATATTGCGTGTCATAGATCTTTTTTGGATCCGTATATTAAGAACGCGTGCCAGCCGGGAGCTGCGGTATGGTGTTTTTGCCGCGATCAGAAACTTCTATGGCTATGGAAACCCCTCAGAACGCCCCCGGGGCATCCCGTACATTGACTGGTATGTTCCGCGACCGGGACGCGGCAGAGCGTGCCTGGTATGCACTGCACGAGCGGGGTTACGGGGCAGAGGAAGTGGACCTCCTAATGAGCGAAGACACACGCAGCCGGCACTTCGGAGCGGGCGCATCCGAAGCGGGATCGGGAAGCAAGGCCATGGAAGGCGCAGGTGCGGGATCCGCTATCGGCGGCACGCTCGGGGCCATCGCCGCCGCGATCGCAGCCATCGGGACGACGCTGATCATCCCCGGGCTGGGGCTTGTGATGGCAGGTCCGCTGGCGGCCGCGCTTGCCGGAGCCGGCGCGGGCGGGTTGGCCGGCGGGCTTATCGGGGCGCTGGTGGGACGGGGTATTCCCGAAGACCGGGCGCGGCGCTACGAGGACGATATCCGCAGGGGAGGGATCGTGATCAGCGTGAAGCCGAAAACGGACGAAGACGCCGATTATTTCAACAAGGCCTGGAAGGCGGGGCAGGCGGAATATGTGGATTACTGATTCATCAGCTCTACGACACTGGGGTGCTCGTAGTTCACGACGGCTACAGAAAAGGCATATTCATAGCCGGCTTTCTGCACGACCGTAATAGCGCCGGCAAGCTGCAGCTGCTCGAGCAGCTCCTTGCGTTCCCAGTTGGCCAGGCGCGGCATTTCATCGGTCAGGTAGCGCAGCAGGAGGGTGATGCCGGGCTCGGGCATCCGGCGCTCGTCGATGAACGACAGGATGAGAGACAGGCATCTTATCGCATCCGTGGTCAGCTGCGTGCTGATCCGGGCAGGAGGCGGAACGTTCGTGGTCGGCTGGGGGACACTGTTCGGGTTGGGGCTCCGCTGGGGCCGTTCCCGGGCCGGCGTATCGAGGCTGATCCGTCCTACGACCTTCGGGGCGGCCAGCTTCGGCAGCTCGATCCGTTTGGCGTCTTCACGGGCTTTATGCGCCTGCAGCTTCTGCAGGGACGCTTCGCTCAGCATCGGCTGAATGTCCAGGAAATTCGATTCGCCGATGATTTCAAGCAGGTCCCCGCTGAGCGTATCCCGGAAGGCAGCCACCAGCACACGGCGGCCATTGCGCTTGAGATGCTGCACGACAGGGATATAGTCGCGGTCCCCGGCCACCAGCACAAAGGTGTCCATATCGCTCCGGGTATACAGCAGCTGCATCAGGTCGATGCACATCTGCATATCGGCCGCGTTCTTATGGCCGGTTCCCAGCACGTTCTGGCTCATGATGCCCATCAGATACAGCGCGCCGAGCGATCCTCCCCCCACGCGTTCGAAATCCGCGTATGCGTTCATTACGATAACCTGCAGGCCCAGCCTGTCTTCCAGCTGAAGACGGATGTTGCGAACGATTTCGGTAGTGTAGGAGCTGAGCTCCGGCGGCTCCTTGAAATTATTCTTTAGATAGTAGTAAATGTTCTCGTAATCAATAAAAACAGCCGCGTGATGGGATCCTCGACTAATGATGGGGCCACTGCTCATGTTAGCAAATATACCGTCTGGCAGGACTCGGTACTAATTGATGGGGGAAGCCGGCGGCGGTGGATTCAGATTTCGAACGTGGATCAGGAGATAGAGCTGTTTGCCGGGTTCGAATCTGCTGTTTCCGCCTTTCCCGAGCTGCGGCCGCTGGCCGAGCAGGATCCAATAGATCTGGCCCGCGAGCTGCTTTCCGTGCTCATAGTCGGCCAGCCTGAAATAAAACGTATGGCCGCTGCCATATTGCTCCAGGAAGCGAAGCTCCGTTTCTTCTACGTCGCTGGTGATTGCAAGGTGCAGGTCGAAGCGGTGACCGGCGAT
>JASLDA010000396.1 GCA_030151745.1 Chitinophagaceae bacterium
GGGCGCCCTGTTGGTCGGCGCGCGGAACATGCGGGTAGAGAACGTCCCGAGCAAGTCTTCGTTCGGCAACCGCTTTTCCAATTTCTGGTATTGGGTGAATACCGGCATCAAGCTCCCGGATACGCAGAGCGGCTACCGCCTGTACCCGGTGCAGCGCATCGGCCGCAAGCGCTATTTCACGCGGAAATATGAATTCGAGATCGAAGTCCTGGTGCGGGCCGCCTGGTCCGGCGTACCGGTCCGGGCCGTCCCGGTCTCCGTGTATTACCCGCCGGCAGGGGAGCGCATCTCGCACTTCCGCCCGTTCAAGGATTTCAGCCGGATTTCGGTATTGAATACGGTCCTGGTCAGCGTGGCGCTGTTCTGGATCAAGCCCCGGGACCTGACACGGTCCCTTTTGAGCCGCGCAGGCTGGAAGCAGCTCTGGCGCAGCCTTTTCCAGCACCCCGAGGAGAGCAACCTGCGCAAGGCCTCCTCGGTCGGCTTCGGCGTGTTCATGGGCATAGTGCCGGTCTGGGGCTTTCAGCTCGCCATCGGCATCCCTGCGGCATTCCTGCTTCGTCTGAACAAAGCCTTGTTCCTGATAGCGGCCAATATCAGCATCTTCCCGCTTACGGCCGTGTGGCTGCTGGCCTCGGTCATTACCGGCAAATGGGTCCTGGGCCAGGAAAGCTGGGTGCCGGCCCTGAGCGAGATCAGCGTGAAGCGGGTCAGCCAGGAAGGACTGGCTTTTTTCCTGGGCGGCAGCGTGCTGGCAGTGGCGATGGGCCTGCTGAGCTTCCTGCTCACCTGGATGGCCCTGGGGCTGTTCCGGCGACCGGCGAAGGCTGGGGTATAAGAAACGGCACCCGGCGAAACAGGAACCCCGGCCTGTGCAGCAGGGGCTGATCCTTCGGCTGCCTTCCGCTCAATATTCTGAAGAAAGCGCGATCGTGAACTTATTGTGCGAAAGCCGGAAGCCCAGCCGCTGGTACACGTCGATGTTCTCAACGCGGCGCTTGTTCGTGGTCACTTCCAAGCCGAGCAGTTTTTCGCCAGCGGCGTAGTCTTTCACCGCCTGCATCAGCAGCCTGCCGATACCGCGGCCGCGATATTCCCTGCCGATGACGAATTCCTGAATCTCGCCGACGGGACCGCAATGATGCAGCAATTGCTGAACGTGCAGGCTGATCAATCCCTGCACTTGTCCGCCTGTTTCCGCCAGCCAGTAGCGCCAGTCGGGATCAGCCAGATTACGATGAAATATCGAAGTGATCATGTCAAGCGGAAACTGCGTTTCCTCAAGCTCGCAGATCAGCGCGTAGATGGTTGCGGAATCGGTGGGCGCCGCGGCGCGGATCGTGATTCCGGGGGAACTCCGGTCTGCCAAGCCGGATGCAGCTCCCGGCTCTACCCAACGGATCCGCACCGCGGAAATTTTTTCCGTATCCAGCCGCTCGTCCGGCAAGGCAATAAATCCCAGCCGCTCGTAAAAAGCCAGCGGCGACGGATATGCCAACCCGTTGGTCTTCAGAAAGCTGTCGCGGTCGATCACCCAGCCATTCAGTTCCGGTTCCGAGTCCTGAAGCGATCTCATCAAAGCCTTGCCGAACCCTTTGCCCTGTGCGGCGTTCGACAGTACGATGGAGAACCAGCGTGCGCCATTCCGGTCGAAGGAAAAGGCAATGCCGCCGATGCTGCCGTCGGTCTGGCGTGTCAAAAAAAAGAAGCGGGTATTCTGCAGCCCGGCGAGAAAAGACCGGAGCGAGGCCAGGTCCGGGTGTGCTATGCCCGCAATGAATTCCTCGTTCCAGAGCTGCAACAAAGCGGCTTCCTGGCTCGCGCTAAGCGATTCGGAAGATTGGATCTGATACATGGCGAAGGCTGCAAGCTACAGCACATTGCTATCTCCGGCGCGAACTCGGCCATCGGATGCATATTTAGAATAAACGCGTTCCGGTTTTACAGCCGGAACGGCCTCCGCAGCCCCGGACCGGAACACGGAATTTCATCTTCCTCAATCTCCTGATTCCATACTAAAACAACAACGCCGCCCGATCCACGGGCGGCGTTGCTGCAATTCCATTGGGGTTGGGGTCTTGCTTACTAACCAAGATAGACCTTCAACGCATTGCTGTATCGTGCTTTCTGCAGGCGCTTGATGGCGCGCTCCTTGATCTGGCGGATACGCTCCTTGGTGAGGTCGTATTTTTCGCCGATCTCTTCGATGGTCGGGCCGCTATCTCCTTCCAGGCCGAAGTACGCACTCAGGATCTCGGCCTCGCGCATGCTCAGGCTGCGCAGGATCCGGCGGATCTCGTTGCGGAGGCTGTCCTTCATCACGTCCTCGTCGGTATCGTTGGAGCCCTCTAGCAGGTCGCCCATCGCCACGTCCTCGGCTTCGTGCACCGGGGCGTCGAGGGAGGTGTGGCGGGTATTGGACGTGAAGATGTTCGTGATCTCGGTCTCGCTCATCTCCAGGATCTCGGCCAGCTCTTCGGTGCTCGGCTCGCGCTCGTGCTCCTGCTCGAATGCGATGTAAGCCTTATTGGCCTTATTATAGGTACCGATCTTGTTCTGCGGCAGGCGTACCAGACGGCCCTGCTCCGCCAATGCCTGGAGGATGGACTGACGGATCCACCATACGGCGTAAGAGATGAATTTGAAGCCTTTGGTTTCGTCGAAGCGCTGGGCAGCCTTGATCAGGCCGAGGTTGCCTTCATTGATGAGGTCGGAGAGGCTCAGGCCCTGGTGCTGGTATTGCTTGGCCACCGATACCACGAAGCGGAGGTTGGCCTGTACGAGTTTTTCGAGTGCGCGACGTCCGGCTTCCGGTTCCTTCAGGTTCTTGATCTTCTGCGCCAGGATCGTCTCTTCTTCCGGAGTGATCATGGAGATTTTACTGATCTCCTGCAGGTATTTTTCCACCGCCTGCGAATCACGGTTAGTGATCTGCGTAGCGATTTTAAGTTGCCTCATAAAAAATTATAATTAATCTAAAAGCGTGTAAAAGTAAATCGGGTAATCTCCTCAGACAAGGTACTGCCTCAAATAGTTTGTTAAAAGCCGGCGAAGTTCCGAACTTCTGCGGGAAAGTGTTCAAAAATTATTCCGTCTTACATAAATTCCCCGCATCTGACTATATGCAATCGTTACCAGTGAAAAAGCCGGGGATATATTACACGCGGATTACGAATGGAGACAGCCGCCTGGACGGTTTGACAGCCTGAGTTAACGGAATGGCAGTAGCTGGCAGTCGGGGAATTTGCCTGAGGAAAATTTGCGCACTGCACAGGAGTCGCGACGGTGCAGGTTGCACTTCAACCAAGCCCCCTGGGGCAGATCTGCAATTGTTTGAGAGTCCGCAACCGGAGGGTATATTCGAAGCGTGAGATGGTACCCCGTTTTTCTCGCGCTCGCAACATTGTTCCGGGCGGGCGCTGCGGCAGCGCAGATCCACACCTTGCCAGCCGGCGCTTATGCATACCCGAATTCATCCACGACATTATCTGACGATACGACGGGGCTTTCGTTCATCGATAGGTATCTCTCCGGCAAACGAATTGTCTTTCTGGGCGAAGAGGACCATAAAATCTCCGAGTTCAATTACCTGAAGACAAATCTGATCCGTTATCTCGCGCGCAAGCACTCATTTGACGTCGTTCTTTTTGAATCGCCGATGGACGCTGCCCTGTACGGCTTTGCGCCAGGCCGAAAGGTCAGCCCGGCGGTTTCTGGAGACAGCTTCTTTCTCTTCCCGACCTGGAGCGCTGCCGAAAACGGGGGCATTATGGACGATGCCGCTTCGGGCATGCTTCAGATCTATGGAATGGATTGCCAAACGTTCACCTCGTACCACCGTCCGGACAGGTACCGGCAGCAGCCCGTAGCAAAACTGCTGCAGCACGCTGTTCTGCCGCCCGGCACTGCTGAAAAGCTGTTCGCGCTCGATTCCCAGATGTACGCGTGCCTGCGCATACGGGATTCGCTGTATCAATTTCAGCATACTCCCGACGGCTTCAAGATCGACTATACGGATACAGCCGGGGTAATTGCCACTTGCAAAACCTTACAGACCGCGGTAGCCGGATATCGTGCCGCTATCGATGAATCGATCCCACTATCGGATCCACGCAGCCGGCTGTTGCGGCGGTGCCTCCAAAACCGCCTTTGGTACGCCGCGGTCGACCTGGCCCGATATACTCGATCGCGGGACAGCATGATGGCGGAGAACATCGTCTATATCGCAGACTCCGTGTTTCCCGGCAAGAGAATTTTGGTGTGGGCGCATGACGGTCATATCGCGAAGCAGCCTCCGGGTGATGCCGGTCACCCGACCTCTATCGGGAAGTTTCTTCCGGACCGCATACGGCAGGAATCGTATGTGATCAGCCTCAAAATGAATACCCATGTCAAAAATGACGGCAGCCGGGTTATTAAATCGGGCCGGAACTTCCGTCGCACGCTCCACTACGACCTTGACCAGCTGGGAGCCGCCTTTTTTGCCGATGTGTCGGAAGCAGGCCAAAACAAGCTCCTGAGCCCCCTTTACAAGAGAACATATTCCAGTGAGCGATACGTAGTGCCGGCCGGATATGCGCCATTGGACGTTTATGACGCAGTGTTTTATATCCGGACGACGCACACCTCCCGCTTCGCATCCAAGAATATCCGCGAGTGACACGCGTAACATCTCCGCTAATTGCATGCGGAATCCGTTCCGGCCGCCGGAACGCCGGGGCTGCAGCATCGTGCTGGGTATCAGCATCTTGCCTGTATGGGTTCGCGTCGGGCAAAATTAGAGTGGCTCCGCCGGCGCAATTCAACCAAGCGAAGCGTTTACCTTTGCCGCGCTTTGCGCAAGCCCGTAAGGCCATTATACAATTATATCTCCCACATGGCACAAGACCTGTATCAGCACCCGGACCATTATCTTGTCGACGAGCTGCTGACCGACGAGCAGAAGCTGATCCGCGACACCGTTCGCGCCTACGTCAAGAAAGAAATTTCCCCGATCATCGAAGACTACGCCCAGCGCGCGGCCTTCCCGCAGCAGATCATCAAGGGGCTCGGCGAGCTTGGATGCTTCGGTCCTTTCGTGCCCCAGGAATACGGCGGCGCCGGCCTGGATTATATCTCCTACGGCATCATGATGCAGGAGCTCGAGCGCGGGGATTCCGGCGTCCGCTCCACGGCCTCCGTGCAG
>JASLDA010000428.1 GCA_030151745.1 Chitinophagaceae bacterium
GGGCGGGAACGGTTCCAGCTGCCGTGCTCGGCTATGAAAATAGCGTTTTCATACGCTTTTGGAAACATTTTCCCCGTGTAGAAGCGCATCCCCAGCGCAGCCGTATGCGGGGCAAGCCGGACCACGGGCTTGGTAAAATCGGCGCAGGGCCGCAGCTTACCGTATTCGGGATCCGGGATATCGCCGGCATGGCAGAAAGGATAGCCGAAGTGCATTCCCGGCTGCGGAGCTACGTTCAGCTCGTCCGGCGGCAAATCGTCGCCGAGCTCATCCCGGCCGTTGTCCGTGAACCACAGCTCTCCAGTCCGCGGATGCCAGTCGAAGCCCACGGAATTGCGCACTCCCCGGGCGAAGATCTCGAAGCCGGTCCCGTCCGGGTTCATCCGGTCGATCGTGGCAAAACGGGAGTCCTTCTCGGCATCGTTGCAGATATTGCAGGGGGCGCCGATCTGCAGGTAGAGCTTGCCGTCCGGCCCGAAGGCCAGGTATTTCCAGCCGTGTTGGCCCTTATCGGGCAGACTGTCGTAGACCAGGACCGGCTTCGGAGGGCTCGCCAGGTTCGCCTCGATATTGTCCAGGCGCCAGATCTTGTCGATCTGGGCTATGTAGAGCGCTCCCTTGTGGAAGGCGATACCGTTCGGCGTATTCATACCGGAGACCAGCGTGTACCTCAACTCCGCCTGCCCGTCGCCGTCCCGGTCCACCAGCGCATAGACCTTATCGGAAGCCCGGGTGCTCACAAAAACGGTTCCCTGGTCGCCCAGGGCCAGCGAGCGCGCATTATCCACATCTTTGGCGAACAGCGAGATCCCGAAGCCCGGCGGCAGCCTGATATCGGCGAGCCTCGGGTCTTCGACCTTTTCGAGCGCCTTGTTCTTGCAGGCCCCTACCGGAACCAGGAAGGCCAGGAACAGTACCAGAAAGCGGTTCATGAAAGCGGTTTTGAAATACGGGAACAGAATCATGCCTTGCTTCGCTGCATCCGCAATGCGCGTCCGATGCGTATCGGCCTTGCTTGCTGTGCGCAGGCGGCTCGCCCGGCGCACCGGTACTGCCGGCTTTCGTTTGGGAACCCAGCAGGGGAAGCCTATTTTGCGTCCATGCAAACCCTGATCCTGCTCCATGGCGCCCTGGGCACGGCGCAAAGCTTGTCGGCGCTGAAAACGGCGCTTCAGACTGATTTCGAGGTACATATCCCCGAGTTCTCGGGCCACGGTCACGCGGCCTGGCCGGAAGACGGCTTTTCCATGAGCCGGTTCGGTGCGGATCTGCTGCGGTATATGGATCGTGAGGGGCTCGCCGAGGCACATGTCTTCGGCTACAGCATGGGTGGCTTCGTGGCCCTGCGGACCGCGATCGCACACCCGGGGCGCATCAAAAGCATTACGGCCCTGGCCACCAAGTTTGCATGGACGCCCGAAACCAGCGCGCGGGAAGCCGCCGGTCTCGACGCGGAACAGCTGCAGGCCAGGGCACCGAAGTTCATCGAAGCCCTGAGTGCCGCGCATCCCGGCAACGGCTGGCGCAGAGTACTGGACGAGACCGCGAAGATGCTGGGCGGCATGCACGAAACCCTGATCCCGGATGCGGCCCTTCAAAACCTGGACGTCCCCGTTCAGCTCCTGCTGGGCGAGCGCGACAAGATGGTGAGCCGGGAAGAGACGCTCCACGTGCGCAGCCTGCTTCCGAAAGGAAGTTTCGGCATTCTGCCCGCGACGCCCCACCCGCTGGAAGCTGTGAATCCGGAACTGCTGGGGATGCTCATCGGTGATGAAATCAAGCGGATGGCGAGCAGGTAAAACGGCAATAATTCATATGCAGAAATACAGTACCTTTTATGCCGCAATCCCTTTTATATGAATCGATCCATTCGCTTCTACTGCATTGGTCACGCTGCGATGCTTCTGTTGATGGCGCTCAGTGTAACGCGGGCCGAGGCACAAAATCTTGTTCCCAATGGCGACTTCGAGAGCAAGAACAATTGCCCGTCGATCCTGGCGAATATCGATTATTCGGCAGTCTACGGCTCATTCAGTACAGTAAAGGGCTGGGTCAGACCTACCCTGACCGGGACATCGGACTACATGAATGCTTGTGCGACCCAAACCTACACTTCTACGCCAAAGAATTTTATTGGCACCCTTATTCCGCATTCCGGCTCCGCATATGCCGGAATGATCATGTTCCAATCGGGCGGCTACCACGAATATATCTCAGCCCGCCTGACGAAACCCCTGATCCGGGATAGCATCTACCAGGTCCGGATGTTTGCAGGAACAGCAGGCGGCGGAGATTATAGCGCCGGAACGGGTCATATTGAATCGATGATCGCGGTTAATGAGATCGGTCTGAGCTTTAGCGACACCTTACCCTATAAAAGTACGTTTACGCTGGGGCTGAACCTGCCGTATCACCTTAAGAGCGATACGAGTGTTCATATGAAAGATACCACTCGCTGGTATGAAATCTCCGGCCTTTACAAGGCCCGTGGTGGGGAAGCGTGGATCACCATCGGCTCCTTCAATCGCAATCCCGTCCCGCCCTATACCGTAGTGAACCAGGGATCAGGCACTGGCGTAACCGGGTACACCTACATTGACGATGTCAGCGTTGTACCACGTCCGAAAGGACATATTACTGCCGGTATAGGCGACGACTTACTGCAACAGATACGCCTTGGCCCAAACCCAGTCGGCAACACATTAAACATCATAGGTTTACAGCAGATCAGCGGACTCAAATCCCTGAGCGTCGCAAGTCCTGCAGGAAAGCTGATGCAACAAATCGGGTTGACTGGCCCGGAAACCACGATCGATATTTCGGAGCTGCCGCCGGGCACATATTTCCTGACCCTGACGACGGAAACGGGCCGGGCAAGTTTCCGGTTCCTGAAGCTCTGATGAATTCTGATGCTGGAATGGCCAGACGCAGCGTCGGGTCGTCCTTGTCCGATGCGCTTCCGGTACCTGAAATTCCTCACAGCGGATCGATGCGTCACCAGGTAAGCCTGCTCCGTCGACACATTTAACCAATTACTGCATAGGCGTCCACAG
>JASLDA010000499.1 GCA_030151745.1 Chitinophagaceae bacterium
AGTGCATTTAACACCGGAGCCGGATGAGCAGGCCTAAGCGCATTGTCCTGACCGTCACGTCCGATCCGGCCTACGATCAGCGCATGATCCGGATCTGCACCTCGCTGCACAATGCCGGCTACGAGGTCCTGCTTATCGGCCGGCTGCGCCCCAACAGCGGCGGGCTTCCGGAGCGGCCCTTCCGCCAGAAGCGCATCCGCCAGCGCATCGACCGCGGCAAGCTGTTCTACGCACTCTTCAACATCAAGCTGTTCTTCACGCTGCTTTTCACGAAGGCCGATTGCCTCTGCGCCATCGATCTCGACACTATCCTGCCGGTCTACTACGTCTCGCGCATCCGGCGCCTGCCGCGGGTCTACGACGCCCATGAGCTGTTCACGGAGATGGAAGAGGTCGTGACGCGCCCGGCCACCCACCGGATGTGGCTGGCTATCGAGCGGCATACGGTCCCCCATTTTCCTTTCGGCTATACGGTCAACGAAAGCTACGTCCGTGAATACCGCCGCATGTACGGCGTCAAATACGCGATCGTCAGGAATGCAACCGTTCTCCGGCCGCTGCAGATTCCGCCGAAGCCGCAAAGAAGTATCCTGTACCAGGGCGCCGTCAACCACGGCCGCTGCTTTCCGGAGCTGATCCGGGCCATGCAGCAGGTAGACACCCAGCTGGTGATCTGCGGCGAAGGCAATTTCTACCAGGAGGCGCAGGAGCTCGTCGCAGAACTCGGCCTGCAGGACAAAGTGATCTTCAAGGGCTATGTGAAGCCCGAAGAGCTGCGCGCATACACCCTTTCAGCCTATGCAGGCATTACGCTCTTCGTAGCCACCAGCCGCAGCAACGAGCTCTCCCTGGCCAACCGGTTCTTCGACTACATGCATGCAGGCGTTCCGCAGCTCGCCATGGCGTACCCGGAATACGAGGCGATCAACAGCGAATACGAGGTGGCGAGCCTGCTGGGCGAGGTCACTCCCGATACCATCGCCACCGCGCTCAATAAATTGCTGCACGACGAAACCTACTATACGCACCTGCAGTCCGAATGCCTCAGGGCCCGGGAAGTGTATTGCTGGCAGCGGGAGGAAAAATGCCTGCTCTGGGTGTACGACAAGGTCTTCCACAAACCGGAAAGCGCATGAGCTCCGGCATCCGCTTCAGCGTTATCGTCCCTGCGTGGAATGCGGAGCGGACCATCGTCGCCGCTGTCGAAAGCTGCCTGAACCAGACCTTCCCCCCGCATGAGATCGTCGTCATCGACGACGGCAGCACAGACGGCACCAAAGTCTTGCTGGAAGAGCGCTTCGGAGACCGCATCATTCTCGTTCAACGGCCCGCGAATAGCGGCCCTTCCGCCGCGCGCAACGCCGGCGTCGCGCGCGCCACGGGAACCCATATCGCCTTCCAGGACGCGGACGATATCTGGCACCGCGAAAAGCTGGCTATCCTTGCCGGCGTGCTGGAGCAGCAGCCCGGGATCGCCTTCCTCTTCCACCCTTATACACTCGCGGAGGTAAGCGGCAGGATCCCGCAGCAGGATCGCGTCCCCGCACCTTTCCCCCTCTGGAGGCTGCTGCTGAGCAATCCGATCGGCACGCCCTGCGTCGTCGTCAGCCGCACCGCCATCGAGCCCTTCGATGTGCGGCTGCATCACATGGAAGACTATGAGCTGTTCCTGCGCCTCGCCGCGAAGCATGGGGTCTCCCGGGTCGGCGCCGCGCTGACGCAGGTCGGGCGCCCCATTCTTTCCAAAGGCGGGCAAAGCAGCCGGCGCTGGAAAATGCGCGTCGGCGAAATGAAGGCCTGGTGCGCCTTTGCAAAGCAATATCCCTTGTACTGGCCTCTGGTACCGGTTCTCAGCGGGTTTGCACTGCTGAAGCACGGCATAAAGGCACTGCTCCCGGTACGGACGAATTACTGAAGCCGCGGCTATGCCCCCTGGGCAGTATCGAATGCGGCGCGGATCATCGGCCGGAACAGGTTCTGCGTAGTGGAATGCTGGTAGCTGACCGCATATTGCATCACCGTTTTTTTCAGCTCATTGCGCTCGTAACGATTCAGGACTTTCCGGACAAGCGCCGCGGCGCGCTCCCGTACAGCGGACTGATCTCTCTCATACATCACATCCCAGTCCCGGCGCTGCATCAGCGAGCGGATCAGTCCATTGCTGTCGTGACTGAAAAGCTGCTCGAAATATTGATCCGCTTCCGCGTATCCAATCTCTTCGCTTGCAATCATCTCGAGCACGCGGCCCCAGTTTCCTTCGTGTATGATCAGCTTCAATGCGAACGCGCTTGCGATCGTGTTCCTCGCGCTCCGGGCACTTGTGTACATGCGGTTCCGGAACTCCCGCCGTTCCGCGGGATCCTGGATCGATTCAATAACAAGCCTGTAGTCGTCGAAATTGAAGGTATGCGGAAGACGCCGCCGGAGCAGCTCCAAAAGCCCCTCTCTATTGCCGTTCTCCGCATAGACGCGCTGCAGCAGCTTATAGTAAGGCAGGTTATGGATCTCTTTCGTATTGCGCTCTATCTCCTGCCAGGCAGCCGCTTCAGCCTTCTCCGTCATGCCGGCATCGAGCCAGGCCGTGATCAGCGGAATGTTCAATTCCGGGTCCCAGACCTTAGTGCTGTACACATCGGCATATCCCGCGAACACTCCGGCCTTCACGAGAATCCCGAGCACCATAAGCTGATACTGCGTGTCCCCTTCCAACTGCGGGCTGTTCCGGTGCAGGAGCTGGGTCCCGAGATTTTCCGCCAGCCAGGCCAGGCGCGCTCCCGAGAGCTGCTCGCTCAACGCCCGGAGGTATTGGATCATAGTGCCCCGCTTCCAATGAGCCGGCTGGCGAAGCAGGTACATGGCTGGGAAGCCTGCAGCCTCGAAAAAAGCCTCGTCCTGCTTCAGCAGGCCGACCTGAGTCGCAAAATCGCTGAGCAGCTGCCTCGCATATTTCTGCAGCTTGCCGGTCCCCGAATGAGCATTCGAGAAATCCATCACCGAATCGGCCGCGGCTGCCAGGGCGTCAAAAGCCTCGCGGCTGGCCGGCGCGGAACGGTACCGTTCCACGATCGGCTTGTGCAGGTCTCTCCAAAGCTGCAGCAGCTTCGTGATTTGGGTCGCGTCCGGAATGCGCTTCCGGCCCATTACCGTCTTCACCGCATCCTCGCTCATCCGGATCACCTCGGCCGGCGTCAGATCTTTCCCCGCGCTGAACCTGTTGACGAACGCGAGCTCGAGATCCTTATTCGAAGCAAAGATCTCGAGCAGCCAGGCGCTCAGGTCCTGCAAGGAAACCGCTTCCAGCAGGGGCTCTGCCGAAGAAGCTTTTTTTGCCTTGTTCCGCTTCGTCCGGGCAGCGGCTGGCACCAGGTCCGGGACAGAAACGGCAGCCCCTTTACAGACAAAAAGGAACAGGGCGGCGATATGCCTGCAGGGCTTGCGGCTGCTGCAATCGCAGCTTCCGGCTTCCGCTTGCTCCTCAGTATTCAGCTCCAGCGCAACATCGTAGCTTTCATCCCCTTCATCCACATAAGCAACGAACCGCCCCGGCCGCTCCCGGTCGCATTCCCGGACGATACAGGTGGAAGCCGCTTTTTTCAAGGCATCAGAAATTTTCAAGACGGAGCTTTTCTCAAAATTAGTTACCGAGCCTTCCCCTGCGGCATATCGGCTTGTCTGCGTGCCTGCAAGCCGACTCCGCCATGCTGCCAGGCGGCCGGGCCCTGGTTCGCCGCCGCCATTCACCAGCGGGATTATGCATAAAAAATCAGGCAATTCGTAACTCTTTAGATCGGGGCTGTAACCCCGCAGCCCCGGTCCGGTTTCGTACCTTTAAGCTTTATGTCAGCGCAATATCTCGTCAGTGCCCGGAAGTACCGTCCGCAGACCTTTGATACCGTAGTCGGACAGGAGCATATCACCACGACGCTCAAGAACGCGATCCGCACGAATCACCTGGCGCATGCCTTCCTGTTCTGCGGTCCGCGGGGCGTGGGCAAGACGACCTGCGCGCGGATCCTGGCCCGCACGATCAACTGCGAGAGCCCCACACCCGAGATGGAAGCCTGCGGGGTTTGTCCTTCCTGCCATGCGTTCGGGGAGAACACCTCGTTCAACATCTTCGAGCTCGACGCCGCTTCCAACAACAGCGTAGACGATATCCGGGAGCTGGTCAACGGCGTGCGCTTCGCTCCCCAGCAGGGCCGCTACAAGATCTACATCATAGATGAGGTGCACATGCTCAGCGCGGCGGCCTTCAACGCATTCCTGAAGACGCTTGAAGAGCCCCCGCCCTATGCCATCTTCATCCTGGCGACCACGGAAAAGCACAAGATCCTGCCGACCATCCTGAGCCGCTGCCAGATCTTCGACTTCAAGCGCATTACCACGGCCGATACGGTGCATCACCTGCAGGCCATCGCCCAGCGCGAGGGGCTGCAGGCAGAGGAGGCCGCGCTGCACGTGATCGCGCAGAAAAGCGAGGGCTGCATGCGCGACTCGCTGTCCATGCTGGACCGCATCGCCTCGTTCACAGGCGGACAGATCTCCTACAGCTCCACGATGGAGCACCTGGCAATGCTGGATGCGGAATTCTATTTCCGGCTCACGGACGCCATGCTCTCGCAGGACATCACCGGCGCCCTGCTCCAGCTGGATACCGTGCTGGAAAAGGGCTTCGAGGGAAATGTCGTCATCGAAGGCTTATCCGAGCACTTCCGGAACCTGCTGCTTTGCAAGGATCAGCGCATGGCCAAAATGCTGGACGTCCCCGGCGAGCATAAGCGGCTCTTCTTTGAAAAAGCGCAGCAGGCCCCTCCGAGCTTCATTCTTTCGGCGCTCAACGCGCTCAACGATTGCTCGCTCAAATACCGCGACGCGACAAACAAGCGCCTGCATACGGAGCTCTGCCTGATCCGCCTCTGCTACCTGCAGCAGGCCACGGCGGCGGCTCCGGTCTATGATTCCGACGAAATAAAAAAAAAGCCCGGGCCTCAGCCTGATATAGCGCAGCCCCAGCAGCAGATATACGCGGCTCCGCCGGTTCAGTTTGCTGCGCCTTCGCCGCCGCCCCAGGCGGAGCCGCAGCCGCAAGCTTCCTCAAGCTGGTCCAGCGTTCCTCAGGAGCAGTCCTGGGCAAAGCCGCTGCAGCAGGAGCCTGCGCAAGCAGCACCGCCTCCCCCCCAAGCGGCACCGCAGGAGCGCAAGCCGGCGCCTGCCCAGCCCGAGCCGGAAGGCCGCCGCATCCGCGCATCTTTCATGGATTCCATCGACGAGCTTCTCGATGAGGACTCGCAGGAAAGCGAAGAGCTGCGGGCTCTCTGCCAGGAAGATGCCGACCGCCTCTTCGCATCCTTCCGCGAGAAGGCCAAGGACGAAGGCCGGGAGGTTATCCAGGTGCAGATGATGATGATGAAGGTCGAGTGCGCGGCGGACGACGAAGTGCGCCTTGTCTCGCCGACCGCCATCACGGACTCCTATGCCCAGAACCTGCGGAACGAGCTGATCGAGTATTTCTCCAATGCCATGAGCCGCCGCGTGCGGGTCACGACCGAGCTGCGCGAGGACGAAAGCGCGAAGAACGCCATGCCGTTGGTGAAAAGCAAGCAGGAGGTCTTCGACGATATGGTACAGAAGAATCCTCAGATCGGCTACCTGCGCGAAGGGCTGGGGCTGCAGCTGGACTTTTAGGATTAGTCAATTGGTCAATTTGGAATATTGATAAATCGCTCCTGCAAACCCATTCCATGAAAGCCGTACTCCAGCGTGTCTCCGAAGCGTCCGTAACTGTCGATGGCCGGATCGCCGGCAGCATAGGCAAAGGATTCCTGGTCCTGCTCGGCATCGCGACCGATGACGACGAGTCCGCCGCAGACTGGCTCGCCAGAAAGATCGTCGGCATGCGCGTTTTCGGCGACGAGGCCGGTCATATGAACCTGGACCTGGGAGCGATCGGCGGCGAGCTGCTGGTCGTCTCGCAATTCACGCTGATGGCCGATTACCGCAAAGGAAATCGACCTTCATTCATAAACGCCGCGCGCCCGGAGCAGGCGGTCCCGCTCTATGAGCATTTCCTGCGCCGGCTGGAGAGCCTGCACGGAAAGCGTCCCCAGGCCGGCATCTTCGGCGCCGATATGAAAGTGGCCCTGATCAACGACGGCCCGGTCACGATACTTATGGATTCGAGAGACCGCTGAACCCGGCCGGCAAAAAGCCCTCCGGTGTGCCTGCCGCCGATGAATTCCCTGGCGGGCGTCCTTTGGACGAACCATTCCTAACTTGCAGGCATGCAGATACCCGCCGATGAGCGCTTCATGAGACTCGCCCTGCAGGAAGCCGAAGCGGCCTATGCCGCCGAAGAGGTCCCCGTGGGCGCCATCGTCGTCTGGGACGGCAAGATCATCGGGCGCGGCCGCAACCAGGTGGAGCAGCTTCTCGACAGCACCGCCCATGCCGAGATGATCGCCATGACGGCGGCATTCAACCATATCGGCGCCAAATACCTGCCGGAGGCCACGCTTTACGTCACCGTAGAGCCCTGCCTGATGTGCTGCGGGGCCATGTATTGGAGCAAGATCGGGCGCATCGTGTACGGGGCCGAGGATATAAAGAACGGGTACCGCAAATTCACCGCAGAGCGCTTCCCCTTCCATCCTAAGGCCCAACTCGTCTCCGGGGTGCTCGGCGAGGAATGCGCGGCCCTGATGAAATCATTTTTTGCCGCCCGCCGATGATTCCCGAATGGCATGCCGGCCCGGAGCTGCAGGCGCTGGAGCTTAACCGACCGCAGGAATTTATGTTCGGCGACAAGCCGATCGGGCTGCTGCGCAGGGCGGACTCCGTCTACGCTTTTGCGGCGACCTGCCCCCATGCCGGAGCCCCGCTCTGCGAAGGCCGGCCCGATGCGAAAGGGCATCTCATCTGCCCGCTGCATAAGTACCGCTTCAATCCCGCCAACGGCTATAACAGCAGCGGCGAAGGCTATAAGCTGAAAACCTTTCCGCTGCGCCTGGAAGAAGGCCGCATCTTTGTACAATTCTGATCCAGCTATGGCCTCTGTTATCATTCCCTCGGCTCTCCGGCCCGGCGATCTCATCGGGATTACCTGCCCTGCAGGCTATGTCGGGCCCGAGCGCATCGCACATGCCGTTCGCATATTGCAACACTGGGGGTTCCGGGTGCGGGTCGGCCAGACTGTCGGCGCCGGCGACTATTACTTCGCAGGGCAAGACGACGAGCGTCTCGAAGACCTGCAGGCCATGCTCGACGACGGAGAGGTCCGCGCCATTCTCATGGGGCGCGGCGGGTACGGCACTTCGCGTATTATCGACCGGCTGGACTTTTCCGCGTTTCAGCGGGACCCAAAATGGATCTGCGGCTTCTCGGACATCACCGTGCTGCACAGTCATATTCACCGGCAGCTCGGCATCGCGACCCTGCATAGCCCCATGTGCGGTGCATTTACGCCGGAAACGGAGCACAGCATGCATATCCGGGCCTTTCATGATGCAATCACGGGTACGCTTACACAGTACGATTTCGAAGCCTCCCCCTGGAACCGGCCGGGAACTGCGAAGGGCGGGATCGTGGGCGGAAACCTCGCCATCCTCGCACATCTCAGCGGATCCGCATCCCAGCTGGATACCGCAGGCAAGATCCTTTTCATCGAGGATATCGGCGAGCATCTCTACAATATCGACCGCATGCTGCTGAACCTGCAGCGGAGCGGGCAGCTGGACCGGCTGGCGGGGCTGATGGTGGGACAATTCACCGACAACCAGGATACCGAGCGGCCCTTCGGGCAAAGCCTGGAGCAGATCATCAGCGAACGGGTCGCAGCATACGGATATCCCGTTGCCTGGAATGTCCCCTGCGGGCATGATTCCGTCAATATCACGCTGCCTTTGGGTAAAACCGGCATATTGACCGTCGGCCAGGCCGGCTCTGAGCTGCGTTTCTGATATTTGCCCGTATCCTCTCATCTTAAAACCGCAGCGTATCAACCTCCC
>JASLDA010000007.1 GCA_030151745.1 Chitinophagaceae bacterium
CGTACGGCGGCTCGCCGCGGGCATCGATTTCGCTCGCGCACGCAGCCAAGGCATACGCGTTCATCAAGCGGCGCGGCTACGTGATCCCCGAGGACGTACGGGCCGTCTGCGCCGATGTAATGCGGCACAGGATCGGGATCACCTACGAGGCGGAGGCCGAAAACATCACATCCGAGGACATCCTCAGGGATATTCTCAATGCCGTGGAGGTGCCCTAAGCCCCTTATCTTGCTCTGAACTGCCATGTTTTCATTTTTCAGGCGAAAAAAAGACGGCCCGGAAGCCCCGGAGCAGATCCCGCAGAATTTCGCGTTTCTGGGTGCGGATATGCACAGCCACCTGGTGCCCGGCATCGACGACGGAGCTCCGGACCTGGAGACCAGCGTGGAAATGATACGGCGGCTGAAGGAGCTCGGTTACAGCAAGCTGATCACGACGCCGCACGTTCAACGGGAGTTCTACGATAACGACCGGGAAAAAATCACCGCGCATTTCGGACGGCTGCAGCGCTTTCTGGCCGATCAGCGCATTCATATGGAGCTGGGCGTGGCCGCGGAATATTACCTGGACAACTTCTTCCCGCAGGCTGTGCTGCCGGAAGGCCTGCTGACGCTGAACGGAAAGCTGGCCCTGGTGGAAGTGAGCATGGCCGGCTGGCCGCGGCAGATCAGCGATATGATCTTTGCCATCCAGGGAAATGGTTACCAGCCGGTCCTGGCGCACCCCGAACGGTATCTTTTCGAGAGCGATACCAAGGTATACGAAGGCTGGAAGCAGAAAGGCGTACTGATGCAGATGAACCTGCTTTCCCTTTCCGGGTATTACGGGCGAAGTGTAAAGGCGCTGGCAAATAAGTATATGAGTGCCGGGTTATACGACTTCTGCGGGACCGATGCGCATCATATGAGACATCTGGATCATTTAGGGCGGATGGCGCAGCAGCCGGAGCTTATGGCGCAGCTGGCAGCGTACCCGCACTGGCGGAACCGGAGTCTGCTGGCCGAAGCGTGAACGGAGGCATTGTGCTACATTTGCGGCAATTTTCCGCCCCTATGCGCCGTTTCCGCCTGTTGCCCGTCTTTGCGACCCTGATTTTCGTACTCGGAAGTTGTGCCGGGACGCGCAAGGCTATTTATTTCCACACCGATGCTCCGCCCGATTCTACCATAGCCCGCTTGGATGTGCCGGAACGCGGCGAGGCGATCATCTACCCCGAGGACGTTGTCGCTATCAATGTCGCAAGCATTACCTTTTACAAGGATGGGAATTCCAGCCAGGTCTTCCTGGACGGTGGGCTTCCTTATACGCCGACGGCCCTCTCCAACGGGGGAAGCGGGTACTATATGGGCGCGAATGCGAAAAACTCCTTTTTCGTGGACAGCACCGGCAGCATAGACTATCCCCAGATCGGCAGGCTGAAGATCGCCGGGCTGACGACGCGGCAGGCCAAGGATCTCATTGCCGCCAAGCTGAAAGATTACCTGTATCAGCCCACGGTCGAGGTCAGGATCATGAATTTCCGGATCACCATGCTGGGGGAAGTCGCCTCGCAGGGGCAGCTCATCGCCTCCATTCCCCGGGTCACGATTATCGACGCCATTGCGGCATCCGGAGGCATTCCCCTGACCGGCCGCAAGGATAATATCAAGATCATCCGCGACGGCGGGCGGGTCACCGGCTACGTGGACCTTAACAGCAAGAACATCTTCAACAGCCCGTTTTACTACCTGAAGCAGAACGACATCGTTTATGTAGAGCAGACCCGGGTCCGCCGCCAGGAAGCCAACGAGTTCCTGCGCTTTTACCTGCCTACCATCACTACGCTGCTCGGCACCGCCGGCCTGATTTACACTACCGCAGTGCTTGCCAGCCAGAAGTAACCTTCGCAGCGAAACTCTCATTCATTTATCCCGCAGCCTGAACCGTGAGTATAGAAAACAGCCAGATCCGAGACAATATTGCCAAGCAGCTGAATTCAAGCTTCGACTTCCGTAAGCTGCTGGCCGCCATCGTTGGCGGCTGGTATTGGTTTTTGCTGGCCCTGGGCATCAGCGGCGGATGCGCGTTTCTGTACCTGCGCTACACCACGCCGGTATATGCCATACGCAGCACCTTGCTGCTGGAGGATAAAAGCAACAATGTCTCGGGCAGGGTTCTCAGTGCCATCGGATCGAGCGCCGGCGGGGCGACCGGAGACGTAGGCCTGTATAACGCGATATTCCTGCTTCGTTCCCAGGACCTGGTCCGCCATGCTGTAGATTCGCTGCAGCTCAATGTCCGCTATTACGTGGAAGGCCGGATCAAGGAGACGGAGATCTACCAGGAATGCCCCATCCGGCTGGTATTCGATACTTCCGGCTACGCGGGCGGCGGCACGAAGCTGATCGTGCGGCACAGCGCCGACGGCGTCTTCGATGTCGAAAACGAGGCGACCAAAAAGAAGGTCAGCATTCCGTTCGGGGCCTGGACGAACAGCGAGTTCGGCCGCTATCGCATCGTCTATTCCGAATTGCCGGCAGCCAACAAGGAGTACCTCAAGAACGTCGAGATCAAGGTCAATATCGAAAATCCGAACGTGACCGTAGGACGCATCCTCGCCGATTTTCAGGTGTCGCCGGCAGACGGCCGCACTTCGATGCTGGAGTTGCAGAGCCGGGATAACCTGCCGCAGCGCGGGATGGACTTCCAGAATATGCTGCTGAAGCTCTACCGCAAATCGGAGCTCGAGCAGGCGATCACCTCCACGGAGAAAACACGGGAATTCATCAATGAAAACCTCTCCGCGCTGGAAAGCAAGCTCCAGTCCACGGACGACCGGGTATCGGCCATAAAGAGCGCCCAGGGCGTCGTCGACATCAATTCCCAGGCTTCGCAGTTCTATGCGGCGAAGAGCGCCGCCGAGCAACAGATCGAAAAGCTGCAGGTCCAGAAGCGTGTCCTCAACATGCTGCGGCAAAGCATCAACGAGGGAAACAGCGCAATTGCGGGACTGGCTATCGAAGACGCCAGCCTGAACGCGCTTGTGAGCAGCTACAACACGGCGCTGAGCAAAGTGGAGGAATACAACAGCAGCGAGCGGGTGCCGGGACTGCAGCTGGAGCGCCAGCAGGCGCAGCTCGGCCTGGCCACGCTCCGGAAGCGTATCCTGGACGCTGCTGAGAAGGTCTCCTCCGCGCTCGATCTGAACATCCAGGGCGCCTACTCGCAGGCGAGCACCTATGGCAGCCGCCTAAGCGCAGTTCCTATGGTAGACCGTTCCATCAAGGATGTGCAGCGCAACTACGAAACGCAGAACAACCTCTACCTGCTGCTCTACCAGCAGCGGCTGCAGAACGAGATCGCGGCCAATGCGCTCACGAACAATTCCAAGATCATCGTTGCGCCCTATGACTCCGGCGTGCCGACCAGCCCGGTTCCGAGGAATATCTACGTATTGGCCATTCTCCTCGGCCTGCTGGTTCCCGGCAGCATCTTCGTGACCCGCGAGCTTTTCAACAACAAGCTGGGCAACGAGCAGGACATTATCAATATTACCACCATACCGATCATCGGCTCCATCTCCAAGGGACCCGAGGGCGACGATGTCGTGGTGGGCGAGACCATCCGTACGGGTATCGCCGAGCAATTCCGCCTCGTCCGGGCGAACCTGGACTTCATGACCAGCAGCAACCCGGCAAACCGGAAGGTCATCATGATAACCTCCTCGGTATCGCAGGAAGGAAAAAGCTTCGTATCCATCAACCTGGGCATGACGCTCGCCATCGCGTCCAAGCGCGTGATCATCCTGGAGTTCGACCTGCGCAAGCCGAAGATATCGGAGCGGCTGAACCTCTCCCGGGAAGGCGGTATCAGCGGCTACCTGGCCGGACTCGTAGGGCTGGACAAGGTGATCAAGGAATCGGGGCTGCATCCGAATTTATACGTTGC
>JASLDA010000401.1 GCA_030151745.1 Chitinophagaceae bacterium
GGATATGCGGCAGTTCGGCCGGCTGCGCATGTTCGTCCATGGTGAGGCCTTCGGCAACCAGGCCGGGCTCAAGGACGGGGACGTAGCCGCGTTTATCCGGGTCGGCTCCGATTTTATCAGCAACTATTATGAATACCAGGTCCCGCTGAAGATCACGGCGCCCAATCTGAAGGCCTCGGCGGAAGAGGTGTGGCCGCTCGAGAACCAGGTGGACATCGCCCTGCAGGACCTGGTAAAGGCAAAGACGGCGCGGAACGCGGCCGGCGGCAACCCGCTGGTGCCCTGGACCGTAGTGGACGGCGCAGGGCATAACATCGTCGTCGTCGGCAACCCGAATATCGGGGAGTCCAAGACCATCATGCTCGGTATCGTCAACCCGAAGAAGGATGCCCGGAACCCGGGGGACGACGGCTTGCCCAAATGCGCCGAAGTATGGTTCAACGAGCTTCGCATGACCGGCCTGAACGAAACGCCCGGCTATGCTGCGACCGCCAAGGTCAATATGCAGCTGGCGGATCTCGGTACGATAAATGCCGGCGGCTCCATGCATACCCAGGGCTACGGCAATATCGATCAGAAGCTGCAGCAGCGTCAGCGGGACAATTTCTACCAGTATGACGCGAACACCAACCTGGCGCTGGGCAAGCTGATGCCGCGCAGCTGGGGCGTACAGCTCCCGCTCTTCGTCGGCTATTCCGAGAGCGTCAGCAATCCGCAGTATAATCCCTATGACCTGGATGTCACGTACAAGGATCAGCTGCAGGCAGCGACCAGCTCGGCGCAGCGCGATTCCATGCGGAAGGCGGCCCAGGACTACACCTCCATCACCAGCGTCAACCTCAACAATGTCCGGGTGCTCGGCAATCCCGAGAAGCAGAATTCGAAGACCATGCCCTGGAGCGTTAAGAACTTCGATCTGAGCTATGCCTACAACCGCCAGTTCAAACGCAACCCGCTGATCGAGGGCGACGAGCTCACGAGCCAGCGCCTGGGGCTTGGCTATGCCTACAGCGTGCGCAGCAAGCCGCTGGAGCCTTTCAAAAGCCTGATCAAGAGCCGCAGCAAATGGCTGGCGCTGATCAAGGACGTCAATTTCAATCCCCTGCCCAGCACGGTCTCGTTCCGGACAGAAATGAACCGCGTCATGGACGAGACGAAGGTCCGCGTCATCGGGGACGGAGTCTACGAGATCCCGAGCACCTTCTATAAGAACTTCACCTGGCTGCGCACCTACAGCCTGCGCTGGGAGCTGACCAAGTCCCTGTCCATGGACTACGCCGCTACGAACAACTCGCGGATCGACGAGCCCTACGGGCGGATCGATACCAAGGAGAAGCGCGACACGCTCTGGGACGCCATCAAGCACTTCGGCCGCAACACCTTGTTCTCCCAGCAGGCGAACGCGTCCTACAACGTGCCGTTTTCCAAGCTGCCGGCAACGGACTGGATCAATCTCAGGGCCGGCTACGGCGCCACCTATACATGGACGGCAGCCTCCAAGCTTGCTTACAGCCTGGGGAATACGGTTGGGAATACCCAGAGCAAGACCATCAACGGCGAGCTGAACTTTACGCAGCTCTATAATAAGAATCGCTTCCTGCGGGCCGCAAACGCACCCCGCAACCGGGCTTTGCATAAGGGCGCCGCTCCGAACGCAAACCCGAACCGCCGAGACCGGGGCGATGCCGATACCGGGCCCGGCCTGGGAGGCAAGAATGCATTCGAGCAGGCGCCGACGGGCGAACCGCAGCCGGCGGGGCCGGGCGGCAATCTGCAAACAGGCAGTACGGCGCAGAAGAAACCGGATGAGCGGCCGAAGACCCTCAACCTGCGGGGCGTCGTCATCAATACGGCCAATATGAGCGATCAGCAGCTCGATTCCGTCCGCAAGCTGATCCGCGAGGATGAGATCGCCAAGGCGAAGGCTGACAAGAAGAAGCGCAAGCTGGACCGCAAGGCGGCGCGGAAGAAGCGCCGTGCCACGACGCCGCAGCTCAGCCCGCTGGAGCGCACCGCCGGCCAGCTGCTGACCATGGTGAAGCGCGCCACGATTTCCTATACCGAGAGCGGCAGCACCATCCTGCCGGGTTATATGGACAGCACGGTGATTTTCGGCGTGAACCCCTCGAGCGGTTATCCCGGCACCAGCTTCGCTTTTGGCGGCCAGCCTACGACCAGCTACCTGGACGCGCTGTCGGCAGCCAGGAAGCTGAGCACCGACTCTATATTCAACTCCCAGTTCCAGCAGACGCATACCTCGAGCCTGAACATAGCGATGCAGGTAGAGCCGATCCCGAACGATCTGCGCATTGACCTGAGCCTGACCCGGCAGTTCAGCAAGAATCACAGCGAGCTGTACAAGGATACCTCCGTCGGGCAGGTTGCAGGGTTCACGCATAACAACCCCTATGAGACCGGCTCCTTCAACATGACGACGATCGCGCTGAAGACCATGTTCGACCGGGGCAGCGGCGCGACGACGCGGGTGTTCCAGGATTTCGTGCGGAACCGTTCCATTGTATCCGGCCGCCTGGGCGTATTGAATCCCTATACCAACGGCGCGGTGAACCCCGGCCCGGACAGCTTCGCCAAAGGTTACAACCGGTATTCCCAGGATGTGCTGATACCGGCCTTCATCGCCGCGTACAGCGGCCGCAGCGGATCTACTGTACCGCTCATGGACTACGAGAACGGAAGCATCCGCAGCAACCCCTTCCGCCGGTATATGCCGATGCCGAACTGGCGCCTGAACTACAATGGGCTCAGCCGGATACCGGCATTCCGGAGCATCTTCAACAGTTTCACGCTGACGAACAGCTACACCGGTACGCTGAGCATGAGCTCGTTCGTGTCGACCTTGTATTACCAGGATATCTACTCGCTCGGGTTCCCGTCCTTCCTGGATTCCAACAGCGGCAACTTCGTACCGTATTTCCAGGTGCCGAACGTTACCATCTCCGAGCAGTTCGCCCCGGTCGTGGGCATCGACGCGAGCCTGAAAAACAATCTTACCGCCAGGTTCGAATACCGCCGCAGCCGCGTGGCGTCGCTGTCGCTGATAGACTACCAGATTTCCGAGACCAAGAGCGCGGAGTTCGTATTCGGAGGCGGCTACCGCGTCCGCGGGCTGAAGCTGCCGTTCTCCGTATTCGGCGTGCGGAAGCTGAGCAACGACCTGAATATCAAGGTAGACATCGGGATCCGGGATGATATCACCACGAATACCTACCTCGCGCAGGATCTGAGCATCATAACGAGGGGCCAGAAGGTGATCACGATCAGCCCGAGCGCGGATTACATCATCAACGAGAAGCTAACGCTGCGCTTCTTCTACGACCGCCGCAAGAGCATCCCGTACACGACGCAGTCGTACCCGATGAGCACCACTCGGGCGGGCCTGACCCTGAGATTTATCTTTGCGAACTAAAGCGGAGCATTCAAGGTGTCACCTCTGCCGGAGGTGACACCTTGAA
>JASLDA010000022.1 GCA_030151745.1 Chitinophagaceae bacterium
CGCAGCGGATCCTCGGCATGGGCGACATCACCACGCTCGTAGAGCGCGCCCAGAGCCAGTTCGACGAAGCGCAGGCCAAGAAGCTGGAAAAAAAGATCCGTCAGAACAAGTTCGATTTCGAGGACTTTACCGAGCAGCTGCAGCAGATCAAGAGCATGGGCAATATCAAGGACCTGCTCGCGATGATCCCCGGCGTAGGAAAAGCCATCAAGGATATAGATATCTCCGACGACGCATTCAAGGGCATCGAGGCGATGATCGGTTCCATGACGCCTTACGAGCGCCAGAACCCGGATGTGATCGACGGCAGCCGCCGCAAGCGAATCGCAGCCGGCAGCGGCAAAACGATCCAGGACGTGAACGCATTCATGAAGCAATTCGAGCAGATGCGCCAGATGATGGGCATGATGGGCAAGATGCGCGGCATGGGTATGCCGGGAATGGGGATGGGGAATATGTTCGGACGGCGGTAAGGACAATTGGACAATTAGTCAATTAGTCAATTCGCCAATTGGTCAATTCGCGGGAGGATTTGTGAATTGGTGAATTGGTGACTTCCATTCGCGCATTCACCAATCCGCAAATGGCATCAGCATCCAACTTGAGGGCGCGATTCCTATTCGCAAATTCATCAATTCACAAATAACGTCAAGCCTCCGGCTTCGAAGCGTAACCTATTCGCATATTTGCAAATTGGCTAATTCGTAGATGCCGTCAGGCTTCCAGTCCCGGAGTGCAACTCGATCAACGAATTGACCAATTGGCGAATTGACGAATCGACTAATTCCCGTACCTTTGCCGTCCTTAATCTATTTTTCAACCCAACACAATTAATCTCTATTAATTATGTCAGTTAAAATCCGTCTGCAGCGCCACGGTTCCAAGAAGCGTCCCTTCTATTTCATCGTAGCTGCTAACAGCACGTCTCCCCGCGATGGCAAGTTCATCGAAAAGCTGGGTACCTACAATCCGCTGACCATCCCGGCGTCCGTCAACATCGATCGCGAGCGCGCGCTGTACTGGATGAACCAAGGTGCGCAGCCGACCAACACCTGCCGCCGCATCCTGTCCTTCAAGGGCGTGCTTTACCTGAAGCACCTCATGCGCGGCGTAAGCCTCGGCCTCTTCGATGAGCAGGCTGCCCGCCAGAAGTTCGAAGAATGGAACGGCCAGCACGAGCAACTGGTTGCTCAGCGCGACGAAGCACACCGCAAGCACAAGGCCGATAAGCGCCATGCTGTCGTTAAGGAATCCGTAGCCAAGGTTGAAGAGCGCATGGCTGCCCGTGCCGCTGCCGTCCAGGCTGCCGCTGCCGAAGCAAGCGCTACAGAAGAGGCTCCTGCCGAAGCAACTGAAGCCGGTGCCGAAAACACCGAAGCATAAACAACCTGTTTTTTATGTAAAACGGCCCGTCACCGACGGGCCGTTTTTATTTTTACTTGTATCCGCGATCTGTTTCCTGTAACGATGCAGGGCTCCCGGTCAGTTCAGCGAGCTGCTCAGCTGCTGCAGGATCGCGATCGTCAGCTGCTGCCGCCAGATCATCGGCGGGATAATGTCCGTGATCTCCTGGTTGCACTTGATAAACGTCATTCTTGCATGAGACATCGAGATCTGCAGCAATTGCACGAGCAGATCGATCCGGGGATCCTGCAGGCTCATGCCGTCGAGGGTCAGTCCGTTGGTCTGAAAGACCGTGGAGCTTTCGTGCTGCACGTATGAATTGTCCGCCAGGTTGAAGGTGAAACTCCAGCGGATGGTGAATTCGCCTGATTCCTTGTCCGGCCGCATGCCGAAGCTGCAGTGCTCGTCGTTCACCTGCCCGGCCACTATGGTGTTTTCAACCACCTCTATGGAGGCTATCTGTATGTCGAGTTTCATGGTAGTCCGGTTTTGTGCTTAGCAGTCATCATAAACCATGCCCGGGGTGTCTGCCTGCCCAAAATGAAATGGCGCCGATCCTTTTGGAATCAGCGCCATTTATATTAATATGCTTTTGCTTTAGCGTACCTCCGCGCCGCCGGGAACGGTTCCGGCGGGGGAGACGAAGATCAGCCTGCCTTCGGCGTCGTTTGCCATCAGGATCATCCCGGCGCTCTCGATGCCCCGCATTTTCCGTGGCGCGAGGTTTGCCACGACCGTGACCTGGCGGCCTGTAACATCCTCGGGAGCATAGTGTTCTGCGATACCGGAAACGATGGTGCGGGGCTGGCTCTCGCCCAGGTCGACGGTAAGCTTCAGGAGCTTGTCGGCCTTTTCCACCTTTTCGGCCGCGAGCACGGTACCCGCGCGAAGGTCGATCTTTGCGAAGTCGTCGAATTGGATGATGCCCTTGGTTTCGGGAGCCTGTTCCTTTGGTGCCGCCGCCTTGGGGGCTTCGGGGGCGGCAGGAGCCGGCCTGGTGCCGTTTTTGTGGAGCTTTTCCACCTGCGCTTCCACTTCGCCGTTCTCGATCTTGCGGAACAGCAGCTCCGGCGCGCGCAGCGGGTAGTTCGGGCGCAGCAGGTCCATGCGGCCGCCGTTCTCCCAATCCAGCATCTTATCCACCACGGTCATCATGTGGCACATCTTGCGGGCGGTGTCCGGAAGGAAGGGCGCGACGTAGATCGCCAGGTTCGCACAGAGCTGCAGGCAAAGGTGGATGCAATTGTCGATGCGGGCCTGGGCGGTTTCGTCTTCGGCGAGCTTCTTGACCACCTGCCAGGGTTGCTTTTCCTGCAGGTATTTGTTGCCCTTCGCGGAGAGCGCCATGACCTCGGCGAGGGCGTCGCGGAAGCGGTAGGCCTCGAGGCTGGCTTCGATGGCGGACTTTGCCGCGAGGATCGCAGCTCCCAGCTCCTTGTCCGCCTGATCTGCCTGAGCCTCGTGGTAGGCCGGCACGCGCCCCTTGCAGAGCTTGTGCATCATCACCATCGCGCGGTTCACGAAGTTGCCGAAGTTGTCGTTCAGCTCGCTGTTGATGCGGGTCTGGAAGTCTTTCCAGGTAAAGTCGTTGTCCTTGGTTTCGGGGGCGTTCGCACAGAGCACGTAGCGCAGCAGGTCCGCGCCGCCGGGGAAGTCCTGCAGGTACTCATGCACCCAGACGGCCCAGTTGCGGCTGGTGCTCACTTTCTCGCCTTCGATGTTCAGGAATTCATTGGCCGGAACCGCCTCGGGCAGCACGAAGCCGCCGTGCGCCTTCAGCATGGAGGGGAAGATGATGCAGTGGAACACGATATTGTCCTTGCCGATGAAATGCACCAGCTTGGTGTCTTCCTGTTGCCAGTAATCGCTCCAGGCCGGGGTCAGCTCCTTGGTAGCGGAGATATAGCCGATGGGCGCGTCGAACCAGACGTAGAGCACCTTGCCCTCCGCGCCTTCGACCGGGACGGGCACGCCCCAGCTGGAGTCACGGGTCATGGCCCGGGGCTGCAGGCCGGCATCCAGCCAGCTTTTGCACTGGCCGTAGACATTGGATTTCCATTCGTCCTTCTTGCCGTCCACGATCCATTCGCGCAGCCAGTCCTCGTACTTGTTCAGCGGGAAATACCAGTGCTTGGTCATCCGCTTTTCCGGCCTGGCTTCGCTGAGGGCGCTCTTCGGGTTGATGAGCTGCTCGGGAGAGAGGGTAGAGCCGCAGCGCTCGCACTGGTCGCCGTAGGCGTTCGGGTTGCCGCAGACCGGGCAGGTGCCCACGATGTAGCGGTCTGCCAGGAACACGCCTTTCTCGGGATCGTAGTATTGCTCGGATTCGCGCTCTTCGAAAAGACCTTTGTCGTAAAGCTTGCGGAAGAAGGCCTGGGCCGTATCGTGGTGGATCTGCGCGGAGGTGCGGGAATAAATGTCGAAGGAGATGCCCATATCGCGGAAGGAATCCCCGATAAGCTTGTGGTATTTGTCCACGACTTCCTGCGGCGTGATACCTTCCTTCATCGCGCGGATGGTGATGGGCACCCCGTGTTCGTCGGAGCCGCAGATGAATTTTACGTCGCGGTTCTGCGCACGCTGGTAGCGCACGTAGATATCGGCCGGAAGGTAGCAGCCGGCCAGGTGCCCGATGTGGACGGGACCGTTGGCATAGGGAAGGGCAGCCGTAACGAGCAGCCTGTTATACGTCATAAGGGCTGCAATTTCGCGCAAATACAGGGAAAAGAACGAGGATTTACCCGATTCGGGGATTTGCCCGGTCAGGGAGGGGCCGCCGGTCGTGAATTTTAAAGAGCGGATCCTGCAGGCGCGGGCTTACTGACCGGTCCCTTTTCATGGTAAGCGCAGGTTCGGGTGCGAACCGCGACGCAAAAGTCCAGAGAGCGCTGCTTGCTTCGGCGCGCTCCGGTCGGTGATGAGTCATGGAATCTCCCGCGCTTTTCGGGCAGCCCTTCGCAATGTGCACGAGGAAGTGCATTGCGAAGGCGCTATGTTCGATCGAAGTCGGACTATAGGAAAGGCCGGGCCGTGCGACTCCCAATGCCTGTACTCCATAACGGCGCTCCGGAGCTGCGCTCAACGCAGGATATCGGTCCAGTCGCTTTTCAGCCGCTGGTGCAGGGCCTGGTCGGTAAGGTCGAAGCGGATCGGGACCACCGATGCATAGCCTTCTTCCAGGGCGTCCACATCGGTATCGCCGCCGCTGTCCTCGTTGACGAAGGCGCCGACCATCCAATAGTAATCGCGGCCCCGGGGATCGACACGGTGATCGAATTCCTCGCGCCAGCGGGCATTGGCCTGCCGGGCCAGCTTCAGGCCTTTGAAATGCTCCTTCGGCAGCTTCGGAATATTGACGTTGAGCAGCGTATGTCGCGGCAGGGCCGGATCCAGCAGCCTGGCGCCGATCTGCCGTGCCACCTCCGCAGCCACGCTGAAATCGGCTTCGAAGGAAAAGTCGAGCAGGGAGAATCCGGCGCTGGGCACGCCCTCGATCGCGGCCTCCATGGCGGCGCTCATCGTCCCGGAATACAGCACGTTGATCGCGTGGTTAGCGCCGTGATTGATGCCGCTGACGCAGATATCCGGGCGGCGGTGCAGCACCTTGTCCCGGGCCAGCTTCACGCAGTCCACCGGCGTGCCGCTGCATTGCCAGGCTTCGACGCCCTCGAAAATATCCACGCGCTCCAGGCGCAGGGGATGGCCGATGGTGATGGCGTGGCCCATCCCGCTCTGGGGCGAATCCGGGGCTACGACTATGACTTCTCCCAAAGGCCGCATGGCTTCCACCAGGCTGCGGATACCCGGGGCGGTAACCCCGTCATCGTTGGTCACCAGGATAACGGGGCGTTTTGTCTCGCTCATTACAGGTCTCGTTTTGTGACAAGCTGCCTGCCTGCAAAATAATACCCGGCGATCCAGAGGCAGCTGGCAAGTACATAGGCCCAGTCCGGCACACCGGCGTCGGCGGGCTTGCCGCTCATGGATTGGATGCTCACCAGCATAGGCCAGGGCAGGAGCTGATCGCTGCTCTGAAGCGGCAGGAATCCCCCGATATGGGCAGGGCCGAACTTGTTCAGGGTGAAGTACAGAATCAGCTCCCCGAACAGGCTGTACATCATGAACAAAGTGATTGCCAGTCCGCTGCGCCGGATCAGCAGGGCAACGAGCAGCGCCGCGCTGAGATAGTTCAGGCACAGGATGAAATAATAGCCCAGGTCGGCGATGCCGCGGGTCATGTCCCCGAGCGGGCTTCCCATCGAAAGGCCGAAGACGATCCCCAGCAGGTACTGGAATACGGTGAGCGCCAGGCTCATGGCAATGACCAGCCCGAATTTGGCATGGAAGAACTGCAGCCGCGTCCAGCCGTCGATGATATTCTGGCGGTGCGTGCGGAAGCTGTACTCGTTGCAGGTGATGGTGATCACGAGGAAGGCCATGAACAGCACGAAAAGGCTGCCCCACCAGCCGAGATTCGCCCAGACCTGCGGGAAGGTGTATCCGCTGCCGAGCAGATTCAAATTGGAGGGGCCGAATTTGAAAACGCCGGTTGCGATCTCGTAGTTCCAAAGCGGCAGGGTAAGGGCAAAAAGGCCGCACAGGATCCAGAAGGTCCGGTACCGGCGGATTTTCATCCACTCAATTTGCAGAAGCGACAACATCGGGGAGGATTAAGATTTAAGATTTTAGATTTAAGATTGGGCCCGGATACCCACTGCGAACTGCCTATTGCCAATTCTA
>JASLDA010000038.1 GCA_030151745.1 Chitinophagaceae bacterium
CCCCGGGCCGGCTGCCCTGCAGCTGTCCCAGCACCTTGATATAACGGAGCCGCAGCTCCGGGCTGCGAAACTCCGGAAGACCTACGTCGCCGTTGCGCCGGAGCTGCGTCCGGGCCGCATCGGCCGCCAGGTCGTACAGCTTGAGTGCAAGAGCGTCAGCCGCCCGGAACCTCGCCTCCGTTCCCGGCTGAAAGCGCAGCCCTTCCTGAGCGTAAGCCCCGGCGGGAGCCAGGAGCATCGACACGAATAACGCCTGGAGCGTCCGTTTTATCATCAGGAGGACTGTTTAAGGATTTACGCCGATCAGAAATTCCAGGTCACGTTGATGCTCGGGAAGAACGGCAGCTGATAGACGCGGGTATTATCGAGGCGGTTGATATAGAAGATATTCTTCCGGCTGAACACGTTCGTGATGCTGAGGCTGGCCTCGATATTCGAGTTCGGGCTCAGCAGGAAGCGCTTCTTGGCAGAGAGGTCCACACGGTGGTAGTAGGACAGGCGGCCGCCGTTGATCTCAGACGCATAGAGCAGCCCAACCTGCCCGTTCTGGGTGAGATAGTTGGTGCTGATACCGCCGGCCGTCATGTTCAGGTTCTCGTAAAAGCCCTGTGTCTGGGTGAACGGGAAGGGAGATCCCATATTGTAGCGTCCGGAAAGCTCGATGTCCTTATGCTTGCCCGTAGTATAAGAGCCCAGCAGGTTGATGTTGAACCGGCGGTCGAAAGGCGGTGCATAAGTCTGAACCCCGTCGAAGCGCTCTACATACTGGTAGCCTACTACACCCCAGAGGTACACGCGGCCTTTGCTGTACTTCGCGCTCAGGTCCACCCCGTAAGCCTTACCGGTCTCGACGAGGAAGTCTGCCGAATTGATCGTGCCGTCGGGGTTCTGGGCGCCTTTATAGCGGTTCAGCTCGATATTCTGTGTAAAGTCCTTGAACCAGGGTTCCAGGTTCAGCTCCACGTCGCGGAGATCGAGCTCCATGCCGAGAAGAGCATGCCAGGCGCGCTGCAGGTTGGCCGATACTTTTTCGCCTTGTGTATTGTATAAGGTCTGGTCCGGGGCGAGGAGGAAGCCCGTGAAGAAGTTCACGATATCGCGGTCGCTCTTCGTGGAGATGATGTTCTGCGAGTAGATGCCGGCGGCGCCTTTGAAGCGGAGATTGTTCGTTGCGTTGAGCTTCATGCCGATACGGGGCTCTGGGGAGAACTTGTTGAGTGTAGCATAATACTGTACGCGGAGCCCCGGCTCGATGATGAATTTCTCGCTGAAGTTTTTACGCCACATGGCATATACGGCCGCGAGCGTATTGCGGCGGTCGAGCGTCGTGTTGTAGACGTTCGAGGCGGTGCTATAAGGCGATACGTAGTTCAGCGAAGTATGCAGTCCGCTTACTTCGATCCCGTACTTGACCTGACTGAAGCCGCTCAGGAAGTTGGTAAAATTGATGCCGCCCTCAAAGCCGTCGATGCCCGTGGCGCGGGGTACTGCGCCGATCTCGTTATAATCCAGCTTGTACTTGCTGTAGGCGAATTTACCGTCGATCAGCGTCGATGATCCGCTGGGCGAAACCACGAAGGTGGCTCCGGCGCCGGTAGCGTTCCAGTTAAAATCGGCAAGGGCCTGGTCGGTGCCCGGGCGGTTGAAGCTGGCCTTGTCGTCGAAGTTGAAGCCGAAGATATTCAGCTTGGAACCGTTGGCTCCATTGAAGGAAACCTTGCCGTAGAGGTCGGTAAACTGATACGGGAGCCCGTTATCGAAAGGATCCCCGAGGGCGCTGTAGATCGCCTTGGAGCTGCTGTTCAGATAGCTGTGCTTGACGCTGAGCAGGTAGGTGATGGAGCCGCCGTCTTCCGTCTTGGGCTTGCTGAGAGGGCCTTCCAGCATGGCGCGGGCCATGATCGGGGAAACGCTGAGCTTGCCGGAAGTCCGGTTCTTGTTGCCGTCCTTGGTCTTGATATCCAGGATGGCCGAGGTGCGGTTGCCGTATTGGGCGTTGAAGCCGGCCGAGTAGATATCGACGTTGCGGATCGCGTCGGTCTCGAATACGGAGTAAAGGCCTACGGTGTGAAACGGATTGTAGATCGTCACCCCGTCCAGCAGGATGCCGGTCTGGGAAGGTGCGCCGCCGCGCACATAAAGCTGCCCGCCCTGGTCCCCGGTAAATATGACCCCCGGCGTCACCTGCAGGTACTGCGCCAGGTCAGGCTCCCCGCCTGCGCTCGGCAGGAGCTTCATCTCGCGGGGCGTGACAGTCGTCACCGCCGCGCCCACCAGGGTGCGCTTTTCCTGCTTCTTCTGGCTCACCGTAACCCCGCCCAGCGAGACTCCGGTGCTGCGCTTCAGGCGGAGGTTCTTCTGGATGACGGTATTGCTGGTGATCGTGATTTCCACTTTGGCCGTGTCGAAGCCGAACTGCGTCGAGGCCAGGGTATAGCTGCCTACCGGCGCTATGATGCTGTAGAAACCGTTCGCATCGGACTGTGCGCCGTAGCCGGTGCCGGTCAGGAATACATAGGTGAAGCTCAGGGGTTCGCCGTTGGCGGCCTCGTAGACGAAGCCCTTGACGGTACCCGATTGCTGGGCGAAAGATGTGATAGCGCAAAGCAGCAGCGCGAGGACGAGCGATAAACGTTGACGCATATAGTTAAGACTCAATCGGCCGTAAAAGGAATGGCCTACCGGCTGAAAGGCCGACAAAGATAACGGAATGGCCTTGGCGAAGCGTATGCGGCCGCCCCGAAGCAGGATTGATTTTGGGGAAGGAAACCGGAGGTTTACCGCAAAACAATTGCCTCGCTGCGCTCGAAATACGCACCGTTCCGCCCGCAGTACGCAGCCCGGGATCACCCCTACCGGTGAAACATGAAACATAGAACATGAAACATCCCATATCCGCCTCCGGAACGATATTTTAAACTAAAGGAACACGTTCAATATAAAAAACCACAGCTATGGATCGTCAGAAAGAAAACAGCCGCATGGATGAGGATAATATCTCCGACAAGAACACGGATGTAACGCGCTCGCAGAACCGCCAGGAAACTACCGATGCCAATGAGAGCCGCAAGGTGCTGAATCACGCAGTAGACGGCGGCAAGGATCACCAAGGCGGCGATGAGACCGGCAGCCAACAGGAAGCTCAATACGACAAGAACGGCCTGAAGCCGATGACAGACAAGAAAGGACTGGGG
>JASLDA010000046.1 GCA_030151745.1 Chitinophagaceae bacterium
GTATCGGGAAGTAGGTCGTTTAATACCCAAAACTTGGAATAAACCCCGGCCATGCTTGCGATGCAGAGCGCATACCCCAGGATGATTTCGTAACTTAGTGGGACCGCCCGGAAGGTCCTTTTCCGTCAAAGGCCGGCTGCTTTCGCTGCCGGGTTCCGCCATGTTCACGACCAACGATCCGCACCAGCAATTCGCTGAATACTTCGACGTTCCCGCGCTTAAGCCTTATGCCTACCTGCTTTCCAAAAAGCTGGGAGAAGGCCATATCTGCGTAACGCCTGCACAAATCGCGGAGGAGGCGGAGCAGCTGCCCGAAAAGTACCGGGAGCTGCTCGGCATGCATCCCGATCCAGCGACGGTACCGCTGATCGCAACGGGGGGGCGGGAGTCGGAGCCCTTTATCCTGTTCCAGGACCGGCTCTACATCCAGCGATATTTCCGCTATGAATCGATCTGCCTGAATCGCATCATGCAGTTTATCGAGGCCGGCAAGGCAAGGCTCCCGGCGCGCCTGGCCCGCCTCGAAGAACAGCGCGATTTCATCCGCTCCCTCTTCCCGCTTGGGGAACCGCCCTACGATTCCCGCTGCGACTGGCAGCTGGTGGCGGCCCTGCACTCGGCGCTGAATCAGCTTACGATCATCACCGGGGGGCCGGGCACGGGTAAGACGACGACCGTCGCGCGCCTGCTGGGCATCCTGCATGTGCTGGAGCCGGGACTCCGCATTGCCCTGGCCGCGCCTACGGGAAAGGCTGCCGCACGAATGGGGGAGAGTCTGCGCAATTCCCTGCTGGTAGATATCCCCGGCTTGCAGGAGGTGTTCGAGGCCCTGGAGCCGGCGACGATTCACAGGCTGCTGAAGCCTAAGCCGGGGACGCCGTATTTCCGGCACGATGCCGCCAACCCGCTGCCCTACGATCTGATCATCATCGACGAGAGCAGCATGATCGACGTCGCGCTCTTCGCCAAGCTGCTCCGGGCCATAGGCCCGGATACGCGGCTGGTGCTGCTCGGCGACAAGGACCAGCTCGCCGCCGTGGAAGCGGGAAGCCTCTTCGGGGATCTCTGCCAGGCTCAGCCGGTGCTCAATACGTTCAGCGCCGCCCGCCGCCGCTTCCTGAACCAGTTTGCAGCCGACGCGGCCTGCGGCATCCCCGAATCCGCGGTCATCGAAGGCGCCGGGCACCCGCTGTTCCAGCACGTGGTCGAGCTGCAGTACAGCCGGCGCTTCTCGGCGGATCACGGCATCGGGCCGCTCAGCAAGGCGATCATCGCGAACAATACCGAGGCACTGCAGTTCTACCGGGTGCAGACCGCGGATAAGGCCGTACGGTTCGATGAGGTCTATTCAGAGGAGTGTTTTGAGTCGATCGCGGCGGAATATGCCGCTTACCTGCAGGAGCCCGATACGCGCCTGGCATTGCGCAAGCTGGGAGCCTGCCGTATCCTTTGCGCCCTGCGCGAAGGTCCCCAGGGTGTGCATGCCATGAACACGGCCACCGAAAACTATTTACGCAAACGCGGCCTGCTGCGCCTGCAGGGCGAATTCTACGAGAACCGGCCGCTTATGCTCACACGCAATTATTATGAGCATGGCCTGTTCAACGGGGATACCGGGATCATACGCAAGGATGCAGAGGGCACGCCCATGGCATGGTTCGACGACGGAGAAGGCGGGGTCAAAGGCATTTTGCCGGGCTATCTCACGGACGCGGAGACCGCGTTCGCGATAACCATCCATAAAAGCCAGGGCTCCGAGTTCAACAAGGTGCTGGTCGTGCTGCCCGATGATGCGGAGTCGCCCATCCTGACCCGCGAGCTGCTGTACACCGGTGTGACCCGCGCGCGGACCGAGGTGATAATCCAGAGCCCGTGGCCGGTGCTGATGCACTGCGCCGCACGTCGGGTGGAGCGGGCTTCCGGCATCGCCCGCCGTTTCCTGAATAACGAACCCTGATCTGCCATGGCCCTTTTCTTCAACGTCTCCGCCGATCTTGAAAAGCTCTCCGAGCGGCTCGCCGGGTCCATCCGGGCGGCGGGGAACGGCGTGTTCGATCCGCACTACATCGTTACGCAGACCGATGGGATGAACAACTGGCTGCGCATGCAGCTGGCGGCCCATCTCGGTATCGCGGCCAATATCCGGTTCCAGCGCCCGAACGACCTGATCAACCTGCTCTATTTCCTGATCCGCGGCGAAGACTCGGAGCTGCTCAGCTCCCGGCATATGTCCTGGCTTATCTACAGGATCCTCGGCGAGCGCAGCTTCATCGGCCGGTTCCCTTCCATCGCTTCCTATTATATGGAAGGCGGCTCCGATAAGGATACGCGGCGCATCGCCCTGGCGGAGAAGATGGCGGACCTTTTCGACCAATACCAGATCTACCGCACCGATATGATGCGGGGCTGGAGCGATGGTCCCGGCGCGGACGGCGGCACGGCGGCCTGGCAGCAATATTTATGGGCGGCTGCGCGGACCGCTTCGGGGAACCGCCTGCCGGATAAGAGCCGCATCGGGGACGAGATTCTTAACGGCCTGAAGAACGGGGAGCTCCGTCGCCGGCTGCAGCGGCGGCTGCCGGCGGTCCACATCTTCGGGCTGTCCATCATCACCGACTACCACATCCGCCTGCTGGGCGCCCTGTCCGAAGTGATCGACGTGCATTTTCACCTGCTGAACCCTGCGCCGGCGGTTTACTGGTTCGACGACCGCAGCGAGAAGCAGATCGCGCGCTGGCGCAGCAAGGGGCTGCCCGTGGCGGACTCCGCGATCGCCGGCAATGCCCTGCTCGGCAGCTGGGGAAAGGTGCTGCGAGACACCTTCGGCATGCTTTTCAGCCAGGATCTGTTCCTGAACGCTTATGAAGAGCTGGAGTCTGCGGCGCCGGAGGCTGACAGCCTGCTGCACAAGATCCAGCATGATATCTACTATGCTGCGCAGCCCGGATCCGGCAATACGTTTACATGGGACGATCTGCAGGACGGCAGCCTTACGGTGAATTCCTGCTACACCATCCCGCGCGAGGTCGAGGTGCTGTACAATTACCTCGTTCATATCGTGATGCAGGGCGAGCGTATAGCACCCCGGGACATCGTCGTAATGGTGAGCGATGTGGATGCCTATGCGCCCTATATAAAGGCCGTGTTCGGCAATGCGCCCTACCGGTTCCGCTACACCATCGCGGACGAGAGCTTCCATGAAGGGGATACGCTGCTGGATGCCCTGCGCAGCGTGCTGCAGCTGAGCCCGGAGCAAATGACGGCCGAGACCGTGATGCAGCTGTTGGACCGGTCCTATATCCGCCGCCGCTTCGGCATCGGCGATCCCGCAGCCCTGCGCGAGCTGGTCGCTGCGGCGGGGATCCGCTTCGGTATAGACGGGCGTTCCGAGGACGATACGCGCTTCGTCAGCTGGCGGCACGGTATCCGGCGCATCATGTACGGCATCTGCATGAGCGGCGAGGAGCTCTATGGCGATGGGGACGAGGCCTTCTATCCCCTGGATCTCATGGAGGGCGGCGAGGCGCGAGAGGCTGTGCGCTTCTGCCATTTCGCGGAAGTGCTGATCACTACGATCGAGGCCCGGCGCGGCTTGCGGACGATAGGCGGCTGGGTGTCTTATATCGACTATGTGCTGCACGAGCTGATATTCGAGCCCGAATCCGACGCCGATGAGGATTACCACGCGCTGATGCAGCAGCTCAGCGACTACAATCTCGTCAACGACTGGATGGGAGACCGCATTCCCTACGAGGTATTCATCAGCAGCTTCCTGCAGAGCCTGCACGAGACCCGCCGCAGCGGCCTTTACGCAAACGGCGGCATTACCTTCTGCTCGCTGATCCCGATGCGGAGCATTCCCTTCCGCGTGGTGGCGATGCTGGGCATGGACTTCGACAAATTCCCGCGCCGCGAGCTGGCCGCTTCCTTCAACCTGATGGCCCGCGACCCGCGCCGGGGAGACCGCTCCACCCGTGAGAATGATAAGCATCTTTTCCTGGAAACCCTGCTCTCGGCCCGGGATAAGCTCTACATCAGCTACCGCGGCCGCAATGCGAAGGATAACAGCCTCCTGCCTCCGAGCGCGCTGGTGGATGAGTTATTGGACTACATAGGCAGCAATATGGAAATGCCGGGGGACCTGCGCCCGATGCTGGTCCGCGTACACCCCCTGCATGCACATTCGAAGCGTTATGCCTCCGGAGCTCCCGGATTCTACGACTATCTGGGCAGCCGTACACGGGACCTTGCTAAGGTGACCGGGCAGCCGCAGCCGCAGGTATTTCCCGACACGCTCAGCCTGGAGGCCCTGCGCCGTTTTCTGCGCAATCCCATCCGCAGCTTCTACAATCACCGGCTGGGGATCTACTATGCCGGCCCGGCCGCTGTCCTGCCGGAGACCGAGCTTTTCCAGCTCGACCGGCTCCGGGAGTGGCAGTTCAAGGGGGAGCTGCTGCAGGTGAGCCCTGACGGCGTCGATATGTTCCGGCATCAACGATTGCGTACCGCGAAATTGCCGCTGGCCAACATGGCGCATCTGAGCCTGGCCCGCGTCGAAGCGGAGGTCGCGCCGGTGCGGGAGCGCTACCTGGCGCTTACGAACCATGCAGCGCCGAAACAGCTCGTGGCGGAGCTCCGGCTCGAGGGCCTGAGCTTGCAGGTCGTGCTCCCGCAGGTTTTTGAACGGCAATGCATAAGCGTCTGTTGGTCGAAGAGCGCGTTCAAATACGTCATGGATGCCGGCCTGTATTACCTGGCCGGCCGGGCTTCCGGGCTGATCGACGGCTTGCGCCTGATGCTGGCGCATGGGAACGATATGCTGGAGGCCGCTCCGCTCGAGGCGCCCGAGGCCCGGGAAATGCTGGCTGCGATGCTGAAGCTGTACCGTGCTGGGCTGGAGCAGGCGCAGGCTTTCTCCGAGCATATCGCCGGCCGGATGTACAAGATAGATGCGGGCTCGCTGACTCCCGAGCTTTGGGCGGACGGTGTAGAGAAAGCGCTGAACGGGTTCGGCGCGCCCTGCGATGATCCTTACGTAATGCGGGAGTATGAGAACGGCCTGTTCGGGGGCGATACGGCCATGCAGCAGTACCTGGAATTCCATCGTGTCGTCATCGAGCCGCTGCGCCGCATTTTTCCAAGCTATTTCCTATGAGCCAGTCCCTTCTTCCATTCGACGCGCAGACTGTCCCGCTCGAAGGCAGCAACCTGATCGAAGCTTCGGCCGGTACGGGGAAAACCTACAGCATCGCCGTCCTGGTGCTGCGGCTGGTCGTAGAGCAAGGCCTGCCGGTCTCGGGCATCCTGATGGTGACCTTCACCAAGGCGGCGGTAGCC
>JASLDA010000519.1 GCA_030151745.1 Chitinophagaceae bacterium
GACGTTCGACTTCGCGCGCCTCGGTGACGCCTTCCAACGCTTCCCGCAGGTCGCGGTACTGGCGCAGTAGGTTCGACCCTGTGGCACCGCACAGCGGCCCGACGAGACGATCCGGGATCGGGCGCTTGCCATCCTTCATCCGCGACACGTAGGCCACGGACTTCCCGATGCATGCGGCGATATACGCGAGCTTGTGGTTGCCCGAAGCGATCGAGACGGCAAGCGCCTGCGCTTCGGATTCGATCTGGCGCAGCACCTTCGATGGCGCGTCTTTCGGCGCGTTGTGGACGCCCCAGACGAGCCGAAGGTTGCCAGTTGTTGCCAAATTTGCCTTCATTTGCCAACCCTGTAGGGGTACAAAAATGGCCCGAGTCCCGAAGGAATCGAGCCGCGTGTTAGGAACAGATGGAGCCGGTCTGCCGGTAGAGTTGGAGGTGCGACCCAACCAACCCACCGGAGACCGACATGACAGACGAACAGATGGCCGCGATTGCCAAGGCGCTTGGGAACCTGCAGGCAGATGTGGTGATCGCGCTGACTGCAATAGCGAGCGCAGTATCGAAACAACCCGGGATCGACCGCCTGAAATTCAAGGCCGATCTCCTGTCTGTTCTGGAAGATCAGCAAGAATCCGTGTCGATGCGGCTGGCAAAAGTTCTCGAAGAGACTCTTTGAACGCTGCATCGATCGCCCGTGAAAGCCGATCCCTGATCGCGTCTTCATCAGCAGACGGCTTGTTGAGCCAGTCCCGAACCCCTACCCGCGCGCGCTCGATCAGGCCCATCTCAGGCGGCCTTGTCGAGGGGACTGAAGATGTCAGGGCGCAGGTCGGCACGGGTGACCTGGCCTTCAGTCGCGAGCTCGATGGCGGCGCAGTGCTCGGCGGGGACACGTCCCCTGGCCTTCCAGTTGCTCACGACGTTCTGGCGTTGACCGACGGCGGTGGCCAATTTGGTCACCCCGCCCACGATTTGGATGGCTCGATCGAGTGCGCTCATAGCGATATAATCACGTTTCGTGATTCCAAAGTCAACACGTATCATGTTAGACGAGTATCACGGAACGTGAAAGATGGCTGGATGGACTTTCCAACCGCTCTACGGACCGCTCGAAAGGCTGCGCGACTGACTCAGGAACAACTCGGGCTTGCTATCGGGGCCGGTCAGAGCCGGATAGGCAACTACGAGTCCGGCACGCGTGAGCCAAGCCTTGACGAGTTGAAGCAGCTCGCAAACGCTCTTGGAACTAGCTGCGACGCACTTCTCGGAATGCGATGGCCAGAGTCGCAGTCAGGGAGATTGGACGATGTGACCATGACCCAAGCCGTAGAGCTGCTGCACCTGATGGGCGACCTTCGCCCAGAAGACGCCCGACTCCGGCGCATGACCTGGCCCCTCATCAAGATGGCGGCCAGTGCCGTGGCTCGTGCTACAGACCAGCGCGAGGCCGTGGCAGCGATCTTGACCGGACTGGAGGGTGTTGATGCTTGACCAAAATGAACTTAAGGCATTGGCAATCGGGTTGTGCGCGGCGATGCCGCCGCCGCTTGCGGAGCAAGGGCGCGACATGTCACCGCGAGCGCGGAAGTGCCGACAGATTCAGAGGATCGCCGATCAGTATCACTGGCAGTGCGCTATCGAGCATTTTCTGGACATGAAGGGTGCAATGTACCTGTCAGATTTGACCGAAATTCAGGTTGAAGATCTTCTCGAACGCATGCATGGATACGTCGATGGCGCAATGTGCGGCCATGATCTGCCGGATTCACCTCCGGCCTTCTAATAAAGGGGAATGTGATGCGCTGGCTTTACCGAAATCATATCGGTGAACGGATCGGACCGGTTACTCAGGAAGAAATATCTGCCCTAATCGCGAATTGGAAAGTCGATCGACAGACGATGATTGCTCCGGAAAGCACAGATGACTGGAGGAACATCGACAGCGACCAAGTATTCGTTGATGCATTTGTAAAGCGTGACACAACAGTAAATTCCAACGAAGAATCTGCGCGAGTTCACAGCGACACCTTGCCGACAATAATCAAGGTGATTGGATCTCTTTCGGCATTTTCTGGGATCGTGTTGATTCTGTTTTCGCTTATGAACCAGGAAAGGATCTGGCTTTTATCACCTGGCCTCACCTCTCTTTTCACCGCGCCATTTCTGTTCGGGTTCGCAGACATCATTACCAGCCTCCGGAAGATCAGTCTCAACACGTCCAAGTGACCGACGCAACCCCGATACACCCGCCCATCCGGCGGGTTTTTTTCTTGACTAAAGCCCAAAAGCTTACCTGCCCAAAAAAATAGTCACGTTACGTGTTGACAAATAGATCACGTTATGTGATTCTCACTCCATCCCCGGCCACCACCGGGGCGGAGACGAGAGATGGGCAAGCTGGCATCGAATGAAGAACTGGGGCGTATCGTCCGGAATGCGGCGGTCGCCAAGACGAACCTCTACAACTCGGGTCTGACGCTGCCGGGGTGTGACTCCGCATACCGCGCCGCCCTGTTCGCGGGTGCAGATGCCGAGACGGCTTGGGAAGCAGCCCGGCTTCACATGATGGTCGCGCTGTACCCGACCGATCCCGACACGCATTCGCAGCGTCTGTACCAGTCGGGCGTGCGCGAAAGCGAGGCTGCGGCCCGGAATCGCGCGCTTGATCGCATCGAGCAGATCCGCGCCCTGCGCAACCCGTGGTCGCTGGCGGTGGCGGCATGAACGCATCCTACTTCGGTTCGCCTGACGTCGACACGCTGACTCGATATGTCCCCAGCGGCGGCATCGCAGGAAACGTGTTGTTGATCTGTGCTGGCTTCAAGATCAGCTACAACGCCGACCCCGGCATGGGGATGAACTTCTTTGCCGGTGATTTTGGCGGTGACGAAACCGCAATCCTCGCCGAGGGCAAGTTCTTCATCCTCAACGGCGACTTCCGGCGTGAGTACGCAGAAGCAGCGGATAAGGGTGGCTTGAACGCTTGCCTGATGTACTTCGCCAGCAAGCCTGACTTGATCTCATCGTGGAGCGCCAGTATCGAGGAAGCCATGTCGATGCTGAAAGGCGGCGAAGCATGACCTGCAACGCCTGCACCACTGAGCTTCGCGACGGCGTGTGCCCGATGTGCATCGCCTACACGAAGCAGATGACGCCTCGCTACGCCGAGGGCCAGGTCATGGATTTTTCCGATCTTTCCGACAAAGA
>JASLDA010000064.1 GCA_030151745.1 Chitinophagaceae bacterium
ATGGTGGGCAATATCGGCTATTCCTTCGCCAAGCAGCTCTACGAGCAGCCTACCGAATGGTATGTCATGGAAGTGAGCTCCTTCCAGCTGGACGATACCGACCAGTTCAAGCCGAACGTTTCGGTGCTCCTCAATATCACGCCGGACCACCTCGACCGCTACGACTACAAGTTTGGAAATTATATCGCTTCAAAATTCCGTATCGCCGGAAAACAGGACGGCAACGATCATATGATCATCAATGCCGACGACCCCGTGATCCAGGAATATCTCCATCACAATCCGCTTCCGGTTATAAAAATTCCTATTACCATGAATGAGCAAAAGCCAATCGAGACAGGGGCCTTCGTCAATGGCGAAGAGATGCATTTACGCTACGGGGGCGAGGACGCCAAGATCCCCTTATCCGATCTGACGATTCAAGGAAAACACAACCAATACAACAGCATGGCAGCCGGTATTTCAGCACGGATCGCCGGGATCCGCAATGAGAAGATCCGGGAGAGCTTTGCCACTTTCGAAGGGCTGGAGCACCGGCTCGAATATGTAGCCTCGGTGCGCGGCGTCGAATTCATCAACGACAGCAAGGCGACCAATATGAACTCGGTCTGGTATGCGCTCGAAAGCATGAAGCGGCCGGTAGTGCTGATCCTCGGCGGACAGGACAAGGGCAACGACTACAACGAGATCATGGACCTGGTCGAGCAAAAGGTCCACGCCATCGTTTGCCTGGGCGTAGACAATACCGCGATCCATGCGGCCTTCGACAGCGTGGTCCCGGTGGAGGACACCCGCTCGGCCGCCGATGCCGTCGCGGCGGCATATCGCCTGGCCAACAGCGGCGATACCGTGCTGCTCAGCCCCGGCTGCGCCTCCTTCGACCTGTTCCGCAATTATGAGGACCGCGGAACCCAGTTCAAGGCCGCCGTACGTGCGCTTTAACCCTGCAATCTGAACCGCCGGAACTCAACCCTATTACATCATGCAGAAGATATTAAGCCACCTGAAGGGAGACCGGGTCATCTGGTCTGTGGTGCTGGTATTGACGTTTATATCCCTGCTTGCCGTCTACAGCTCGACGCGTACCCTGGCCTATAAAATGGACAAGAACGCCAGCTACTACCTCGTGAAGCAGCTGTCGTTCCTGCTGGTAGGCGTCATCATCATTTTCGTCGTTCACCGGATCAACTATACCAAGTTCGCGGGGATCTCGGTGCTCGCCTATTTTATCAGTCTGCCGCTGCTGGTATATACCATGGCCTTCGGCGCGGCCATCAACGGGGGCTCCCGCTGGATCAAGATCCCCGGCGTCAACCTGACCTTCCAGACCTCCGACCTGGCAAAGCTGGCCCTGTTCATGTTCCTCGCGCGCATGCTGAGCCGCAAGCAGGATAAGATCAAGGACCTGAGGCAGGGCTTCCTGCAGGTGCTGATCCCCGTTCTCGCCACCTGTATCCTCATCGCCCCTGCGAACCTTTCCACCGCGCTGATGCTGGGCGCCACCTGCTGCATCCTGTTCTTCATCGGACGGGTGCAGGTGAAGCATATCATGCTCCTTGCCGTGGCGGGCATCTTCGGGATCGCCATCGTATACGGCATTTCCAAGGTGACAGGCCTGGGACGGGCGGAAACCTGGGAGCGCCGCGTTTCCGATTTCATGGGCGGGAAGGAAGAGGACGGCAGTAAGAAGGAGGAAGTGTTCCAGGTGCAGCAGGCCAAGATCGCCATTGCGAACGGGGGCGTCTTCGGCCGCGGGCCGGGACACAGCCTGCAGCGCGACTATCTGCCGGAAGCCTACTCGGACTTCATCTTCTCTTCCATCATCGAAGAGTACGGCCTGCTGGGCGGAACGATCCTCATCGCACTTTACCTGATTTTCCTCTGGCGGAGCATTCTCATCTTCCGGCGATGCCCCTACGCCTTCGGGGCCTTCCTCGCTGTGGGGCTCAGCATCACGCTGGTGTTCCAGGCCATGCTGAATATGGCCGTAAACGTGCACCTGGTGCCGGTCACCGGCCTGACCCTGCCGATGGTCAGCATGGGCGGGTCCTCGATCTGGTTTACATCAATCGCTATCGGGATCGTGCTTTCGGTAAGCCGGTACGTCGACGAGATGGAAGGCAAGGGCATGCCCAGGCTCCCGCAGCCCGGCAGCCGGCTTTCCATCGAGCAGCCCGACCCGGAGCAGGAGGCTGCAATGGAGGCCATCGCCGCAGAGGCACTGCAGGGAAACCGTAAACAAGCTCAACCCGCGCTGGCATAGCCCGCATTTCAATAAACGACATGGCATTACGCGTAATCATAGCAGGCGGCGGCACCGGCGGGCATATCTTCCCCGCGGTGGCGATCGGGCATGCCCTGCAGCGCCTGGCGCCGGGGACCGAGATACTGTTCGTAGGCGCCGAAGGCAAGATGGAGATGGAAAAGGTGCCGCAGGAAGGCTTCCGTATCATCGGCCTGCCGATCGCCGGCTTCAACCGCAGCCATGTCTGGAAGAACCTGGGCCTGCCCTTTAAGATCGTCAGGAGCCTCCTGAAAGCCCGGCGCATCGTCCGTGAATTTGCCCCGCAGGTCGTGGTCGGCGTAGGCGGCTACGCATCGTACCCGGTGCTCAATACGGCGCAGCAGCTGCATATCCCCACGCTCATCCAGGAGCAGAACAGCTATGCCGGCCGCTCCAACAAGCTGCTTTCCAGGAATGCGGAAGCGATCTGCGTGGCGTATGAAGGCATGGACGCGTTCTTCCCCCGGGATGTCATTCACCTGACCGGAAACCCGGTGCGCAAGGCGATCACCGCTTCGACGATGGACCCGGCCGCCGGTAAAGCGGCATTCGGCATCCAAGCCGGGGAAAAGGTGCTGCTGGTGGTCGGCGGCAGTCTGGGGGCGCGCTCGGTGAACGAAGCCGTCGGCGCAGGCCTGGAGGCGCTTACCGGCGCGGGTTACCGGGTCATCTGGCAGACGGGCAAACCTTATTTCGAAACGGCGCAGCAGCAGGCGGCGCCGTTCGGCGGGCGCGTGATCGTAGCCGACTTCATCCGCAATATGCAGGATGCCTACGGAGCCGCCGACCTGGTGATCTCAAGGGCGGGGGCGCTGGCCATCGCGGAGCTCTGCATCGTCGCGAAGCCGGTCGTATTCGTGCCTTATCCTTTCGCGGCAGAGGATCACCAGACCTCGAACGCCATGGCCCTGGTGAAGAACGGAGCCGCGCTGCTGGTAGCTGATTCCGAAGCGAAAAGCTCCCTGGTGACAACCGTGATACAGCTCGGCCAGGACGCGGCGCAATGCAGGCAGATGTCCGCAGCCCTGGCGGCGCTGGCCATCCGCGATGCCGACGAGCGCATTGCGAACCATGTCCTGCGGATCTCCGGATATTCCGCCGCGAATTCAAACACTACAAACACCGCAGCCAATCACTCATGAATCTCGCTTCGATCAATAAAGTCGCGTTCGTCGGCATCGGCGGTATCGGCATGAGCGCCCTGGCCCGCTTCTTCATGGAGCGCGGCGCTGAGGTCCGGGGCTATGACCGCACCGAAACGGAGCTTACGCGCAGCCTGAGCGCAGCGGGAGCCGCGGTCCATTACGAGGACCGGGTAGAGGATGTTTTCACGGAGGCCCAGCTCGTGGTCTACACCCCGGCGATTCCCGCGGACAGCCCCGAGCTCAACTGGTATCGCGGTAACGGCTACCCGGTGTATAAGCGCAGCGACGTGCTGCAATGGATCACCGAGTCCATGCACGCGATCACGGTAGCGGGTACGCACGGCAAGACGACCATAAGCACGATGATCGCCTACCTGCTGCGCGAGACCGGCTACGGCTGCAATGCATTCCTCGGGGGCATTTCGGTAAACTACGACCGCAATTACTGGAGCAGCACGAACGACGCCGCGGTGATCGAGGCCGACGAATATGACCGCTCGTTCCTCAAGCTGAGTCCCGATATCGCGGTGCTCAGCTCCATGGACCCGGATCATCTCGACATCTACGGGACGGTAGAAGAGCTCGAGGCCGCCTTCATCCAGTACACGAAAAATATCAAGCCCGGCGGAACGCTTCTTGTGAAGCATGGCTTGTCCCGGGCTGCCGAGCTGCAGGGACCTCACACCGTAACATATAGCCTGCAGAACGATGCTGCAGATAGCTATGCTGCCAATATCATGCAGAAGGACGGCGGTTACATCTTCGATTTCTTCGGGCGCAACGGCGTCATCGGAGGGCTGCACCTGGCCATCGGCGGGATGCACA
>JASLDA010000077.1 GCA_030151745.1 Chitinophagaceae bacterium
GACGATCCGCCCGCTGAAAGACGGGGTGATCGCGGATTTCAATGCGGCCGAAGGCATGATCCGCGAGATGATCAAGCTGGTGCTGCCCAAAAAGCCGCTCTTTCCCCCGGCCTGGCGCATGGTGATCTGCATTCCCTCTTCCATTACCGAAGTGGAGAAGCGTGCCGTCCGCGACTCTGGCAATGCCTCCGGCGCCCGCGAGGTCTTCATGATCCACGAGCCGATGGCCGCCGCCCTGGGCATCGGCATCGACGTGGAGGAGCCGACCGGCAATATGATCATCGACATCGGCGGCGGTACGACGGGGATCTCGGTCATCGCCCTCGCCGGCATCGTCTGCGATCAGAGCATCCGCATCGCCGGCGACGAGTTCACCGCGGATATCATGGAGGCCATGCGCCGCTACCATAGCCTGATGATCGGCGAGCGCACCGCCGAGCAGATCAAGATCCACGTAGGCTCCGCGCTGAAGGAGCTGGACAACCCGCCGGATGAGATCGCCGTGAACGGCCGCGACCTCGTGACCGGCATTCCGAAGCAGATCATGGTCAGCTACCAGGAAGTGGCCGAGGCCCTGGACAAGTCGATCTTCAAGATCGAGGAAGCCATCCTGAAGGCCCTGGAAAGCACCCCGCCGGAGCTCGCCGCCGACATCTACCGCCGCGGCCTCTACCTCACCGGCGGCGGCGCCCTGCTGCGCGGCCTGGACAAGCGCATCGCCAACAAGATCAAGCTCCCCGTGCATGTTGCCGAAGATCCGCTGCGCGCAGTGGTACGCGGCACCGGCATGGCCCTGAAGAACATCGCCCGGATGCCCTTTTTAATGAAGTAAGATTGAAGATTTTAGATTGAAGATTTCAAACCGCCTCCGGCATTGGGATATTCATTCATTGATAGCTGACTCCGATTGAAGAATGGCTGATGGGCCATTCTTCAATCTTAGATCTAAAATCTCAGGTCCCGTTTTGCGTAACTTTTTCCGCTTCATAAGCCGGTTTTTCAACCTGATCTTCTTCATCGTGCTGGAGATCTGCTGCGCCGTGCTTATCGCCCGGACCAGCTACCGGGACGACAGCATGGGGACGATCCAGGGGGACGACCTGATCAGCAGCTCGAACGCGGTCAGCGGGTTTATGTACAAGCGGCAGAACGAGCTTTACTATTATTTCGGGCTGGGCAAGATGAACGACAGCCTGCTGAGCGAGAACCGGCGGCTGCGCGAGGAAATAGCCCGCCTCAGATACAGCACCGATACCTTCCGCGACAGCGTCGTCACGCGCCCCGTACGGCTCCAGGACAGCGGCAGGGTGGTGGAATATGCGAAGTATGTCTACCGGAACGCCCTGGTGATCAACAACAGCGTTTCCCAACGCAACAATTTTATCACCATCAACCGCGGCGAGGAGGACGGCATCCGCAAGGAAATGTCCGTGATCTCCGGCACCGGCGCCGTGGGCCGGATCGTCCATACCTCGAAGCACTTCGCAACCGCCATCAGCATCCTGAACACCCAGGTCAACCTGAGCGTGCACCTGAAAGACGGCACCCGGGGGCTCGCATCCTGGATCGTCGAAGGTCAGCCGTTCCGCATGGACCCGGACCGCTATTACGTCCCGAACATCCCGGCGGAGGTCCCCATGCACCTGGGCGATTCCGTATGGACGACGACGGACAGCTATTTCCCGCCGGACATCCTGGTAGGCGTCATCCAGGAAGTGCGGAAAGTGAACAAGACCGGCAAGCGGATCCTTTATCTCCGGCCTGCGACGAACTTCCGCAACCTGCAGTACGTTTACGTCGTCGACGATTCTTACCAGCCGGAGCGCCGGGCGCTGGAGGCCCAGACCCTGCCGGCCGCAGCCAAACCTAAAACGGGGAAGAAAAAATGAGCATCCAGCTTCGAAACTTCCTGCGCTTCTGGCTGATCATCGCGGTGCAGGTATTACTGAACAAGATCACGCTGCGCTGGTGGGCCGAGCCTGCAGGCATGCCCCCGATCTTCATCCCGCTGATCTACCCGCTGTTCATCCTGCTGCTGCCGTTCGAGACCCCGGTCTGGCTGCTGCTGCTGATCGGGATGATCACGGGCTTGACGGTGGACGGGCTGATGAACACCGGCGGCATGCATGCCGCGGCGACGGTGCTGATGGCCTACCTGCGCACGAACGCGCTCTCCGCCCTCCTGCCCCGGCCGCTGGATGAATACCGCGGGCTGGGGCCGGGTGTGAAGAATCTCGGCTGGGCGCCGTTCCTTACCTACGCCGGCTTCCTGATCCTCATCCACCACGCGGTGTACTTCAGCATCATGTACTGGTCGTTTACCAACATGCTGAGCCTGCTGCTGAACATCGCCGCCTCTGCGGTGACCTCGATGCTGTTCGTGATCGGGTACCTGCTGCTGTTTACGAAACAGGTGTCCGCCCGGTAGCCGTCGAAAGTGATTCATTCAAGGTGTCACCTCCGGCCGGAGGTGACACCTTGAATGAATCACCACTGCTCCCCCTTCTTCGACAGGTCCACCTCGCGCCATTGATCGCCCTGGGAATAGAGCAGGACCATGCCGGGTATCCTCCGCTTGAGCTGCAGGTTGTAGCTCAGCCCGTCACCGTCCGATTTCAGGACGTAATAGTCGTTTTCGTATTCCGGAAGCCCCCGGCCGTTGAACATCCACCAGGTACCCCACTGGTTCAGGGTGACCTTCAGATTCATGCTGTCGACCATGCGGACGTGGGCGCCGTTGAAATCGTCCTCCATATTGTAGGCCGCAACGTCCACAATCTTCGAGGCCGGCTTCCGCTTATAGAAAGTGCGCAGGTGCTCGCCCAGCTCTTCCTGCTGGTTGGCCGGGATTATGCCTACGCCACGATACGTGCAGGGGATATTCAGGAGCAGCACCAGGGGCGCATTTTCCCAGCGGTAATTGTACTGGATGCCGTAGAAGACCTTGGCAGCCTTGCGCCAGCACCGGACATAATAGATCGTATTTGCCAGCGCTGCAGCCAGCAGGAGGACAATCACCGGATTGAAGACCCGCGGTCTCCGGAAGATCCGCGCCAGCAGCAGTACGACGGCGATGCATTGAAACGCCCCGGTGAAGTACAGGTAGCGGTCGTTGGAAACGAGGAACAGCTCGTCCGGGGCGAAATGCAGGACGGTAGCCAGGCCCAGTGCCGACCAGGCGGTGTACACGGCCAGCGGCCCGGCCCCCGACCCGGGACGGCGCATCCGGGCCCAGAGCCAGATTCCCCCTGCGAGCAGCAGGACCAGAGCCAGGGCCCAGCTCCAGTCGTTAGAGGCAAAGGCGTAAACCGCCCGGCGGAGATTCCCCGGCCAGAGCCGCAGTCCCAGCCAGAGGTGGCTTTCATAGCTCCAGAGACGGCCCGTCTGCCGGGCGATCTCGGAGCCGCCGGTATTCTCGTACGCCCCGTGCGCCATCCAGATGCCGTAGCGCGCGCGATAGGCCAGCAGATATGCCCCGAAGATCAGCAGCATCGGCAGGAACATGGTCTTCAGAAAAGCGGCCAGCCGGTCCGCGGCGATCAGCCTGCTACGTCGGTATGCGATACCGAGCGCCAGGGCCATCCAGGGAAATACCCACCAGAGCTCCAGCGTCGTCGTTGCCAGCAGCAGGAGCAGGTTCGCGGACCAGGCATAGCGGGACCGCCCCGTCTGCAGATAGCTCCGGCTCCAGCCCAGGACGAGCAGGCACACGAGCATGGCGACATGGTAGTGATAACAGGCCTTCCAGACCACCACCTCCGACATCGCCGGGTGGACGAGGAACAGGACGGAGCCCCACAAGGCGAGCGCGGCCCCGCGCGGCACCCGGAAATCCTCCAGGACCCGCGCCGACAGGCGGAACAGCAGCGTACCGTTCAGGGCGTGAAGGCAGCCGAAAAGCAGGAACCACGCCCATTGGCGGGTGCCGAACAGGAATGTCCAGAACGATAGCTGCAGCTGCGTGACCTGGTACAGGGAGCGGATGCCAGCCCCCTTGCGGTCCAATATATCCGGCAGGGACAGATCGTAATACATCTGCAGCCAACCATGAAAATCCTGCTGAAATCCGGCCTTCCAGGCGGGGATATACAGCAGCAGGCTCGGGAGCAGGAACAGCAGCCACGCCTGTAGCGGTTTGCGGCTCAGCGCTTCCGGTCGGGATCGGACGGACATAGAGCTGTAAAGATGGAGCCTTCGGGCCAAACGACGGTCCGCATCTCCCGGCGGGAACCGGTAAGGAGGGGCAAATTTCACGCAGGAAATGCAACTAAAAATGCACGTCCGTACAACGGCGATATTTCCCAATGCGCACTTAACACAAAATCGACGTCGACCCTTTTTGCAGCCCTACCCCGCGCCGGGATGCGACCCGGCACTTCAGACCGAGCTCCTGACCGCGACTCGGCGTCGATTTGATATAAGACCTTACTCCTCAAGGGATAGATACAATATATGTACCGCGTTAAGTTGTGTACATTTACCGCATGCCCTACTACAACAGCCTGGAACGGCTGCAGCATATCATGGAAGAGCTGCGTGCCCGCTGCCCCTGGGACCGCAAGCAGACGATCGAAACCCTGCGGCAGCTGACGATCGAAGAGACCTATGAACTGGCAGGAGCGATCAGCGAGGGCGACTGGCAGGGTCTGAAGGAGGAAAGCGGCGATATCCTGCTGCACCTGATCTTCTATGCCCTGATCGCCTCGGAGCAGGGCAAGTTCAACTTCAACGACGTCATCGAGTCTATCTGCAATAAGCTCGTGCAGCGGCACCCCCATATATACGCCAGCATCAAGGTGGAATCGGACGAGGACGTGAAGCGCAACTGGGAGCAGATCAAGCTCCGGGAAGGCAAGCGCAGCATCCTGGCCGGGGTTCCCGATGCGCTGCCGGCCGTAGTCAAGGCCCTGCGCCTGCAGGAGAAGACCAAGACCGTCGGCTTCGAATGGGCGCATATCGACCAGGTCCGCGAAAAAGTGGACGAGGAGATCGGGGAGCTTTACGAAGCGGTCCAGGAGGACGATAAGGACGCGATCGAAAGCGAATTCGGGGATGTACTGTTCGCGCTCATCAACTATGCACGCTTCGCGGGCATCGATCCCGAGGCGGCCCTGGAAAAGACCAACCGGAAGTTCATCCGCCGCTTCAAGGGCGTCGAAGAGCGTGCCGCCTCCGCCGGCAAGGATCTGCATGGCATGAGTCTTGCGGAGATGGACACCTATTGGAATGCCGTCAAGGCGGAAGAGAACAAATAGGGTGCCGCGTAAACTCCCATACCATATACTGTTGATCCTGGCAGCCGGGCTATGGCTGCTGGCCGCCCTGGGACATCGCGCCTCGGAGCACCGGCTCTCGCCGGCCCGTATCGCGCAGCTGCTGGAAACCGACCTGGACCACCGGATGAGCGAGCTCCGGAGCATCGAGTCGCACCAGGCCGAGATGCAAAGCTGGCTGCGCTCCCAGACCCTTCCCCAGGGCCAGGACTGGCTGCTGAAGCAGCGCGACTTTCTCCTTTACGGCTACAAGGACGACAGCCTGATCGCCTGGACCAATAATACGGTCGTACCCACCGTCATTCCCGGCTTGCAGCCCCGGCTCTACCGGCTGGGCAACGGCACCTATGCCGGCTACCAGTATCCTGCAAGCTGGCTGCCTGCCGGGACCCGCCTCGCGGTGCTCCTCCCGGTGCAGATCCGTTACTCGCTCTCCAATCAATACCTCCGCGACCATTTCTCCGCCGACCTCTCGATCGACGGAGAAACGGTTATCAGCGATACGTCTTCCGCCGGCAGCGCCCCGATCCGGCTCGGGGGGGGACAGCTCCTTGGTTATGTGCAGCCTTCGGAAGGCCCCGTCATCAGCGAGGCCCCGCCGACCTGGGTCGTCTGCTGCTGGATCTTCTCCCTGGCGCTGGCCTTTCTCTGGATGCAGGTGCTCTGCAGCGATATCGCCCTGCGGGGCTCCCCGGGCTATGCCGCGGCGATCATCATCCTCACGGTCCTCGCAGGCCGCCTGGCCCTGCTGCGCTGGGGCTATCCCTTCAACCTGAACGAGACCGCCCTGTTCAGCCCCAGCCTCTACGCCGGCGGCGAATTCCTGGGCTCCCTCGGCGACCTGCTGTTCAACACCCTGGGCATGCTCTGGATCACGGCCTTCGTCGCGATCCGCGTTCCCATCCGCCGGTATTTCAACCAGGAAAACACCGGCCGCTATATGCGCTGGGTCGTGGCCATCGCGGCAAACACGCTGGTAGCGGGCTATGCCATCCTCTTCGTCTGGCTTATCCGCAGCCTGGTGCGCGACAGCGTCCTGCCCTTCGACAATCCCCACCTCTCCGCCCTGGACGGCCGCAGCCTGATAGGCCTGCTGATCGCCAGCCTGCTGACGCTGAGCCTGCTCCTGGTGGCCGGCATCGGGCGGCGCGTGGCGGAATCCCTGCTGCCGAAGTTCGGCAGCCAGATGCGGGCCTGCGCTTCCGGCATCGCCATCATGCTGGTAGCGCTTTACCGCGAGCTGGAGATGCCGCATGCCATGCTCTGCTGCCTCTGGCTCTTCATCTACATCGCGGGGCAGCACTACCAGCGCTTCCGCGAAGGGCGCAGCATTTTCCGGCCCAGCAACCTGTTCTGGACCATCGCGCATTGCATTCTGCTGACCGTGCTGCTGCAATCCTACGTGCAGCAGCGCGAGCTGGTCATGCGCCGGAACTTCGCGGAACATATAGCCACCCGCGAGGACGACGCGCTCGAATACAATTTCGGGCAAGTCGAGAATTACCTGCTCGCGGATTCCCTGGTGCGGCAGTTCTTCCGGGAGCCGAGCCCGGCCATGCGCCAGGACCTCGACGAGCGCCTGGCCACTCTTTACCTGAACAACAGCTTCCCGGCCTACCAGGCGGAAGTCTATTTCTACAACAACCTGAACACCCCGCTGTTCAACGAGGATACGACGCGCCTTGCCCAGTTCATGAGCATCGCCAACAGTTCCTCGCCGAGCAAGATCACCCCCAGCCTGTATTTCCGCGAGCTGACCGTCGGCGATCATACCTACCTGGGCGTCATTCCCATCCCCGGCGATCACCCCGGAGTGATCGTGCTGGACCTGGCACAGAAGAAGATAGTCGCCGAAACGGTGCTGCCGGAGCTGCTCCAGCCCGCCGCCGTCAACCAGGCGGAACGCGCAGCCGGCTACTCGTACGCGGTCTATAACGACGGCAAGCTCGTCGCCCAGACCAGCGACTATCCTTTTCCCTTCTACACCCCCCGGGGGCCCGGCGAGAAACAGTTCGACGAGCATCATAAGCTCGACGCCTCGACCCTCATCTACACGCCGGACTCCCGCCGGCGGATCGTAGTGTGGCACCGCCTGGGCACCACAGCCGCCGCCATCACCATATTCTCCTACCTGCTCCTGATGCGCTTCCTGCTGGTGGGCGTCAGCAACCTGTACGTCGCCAGCAATGAATGGCTCTCCCGGCCGGTACGCAACCGGCTGATCATAGCCATCGGCCTGCGGCGGCGCGTACAGCTGGCGGTGATGCTGATCGTCGCCTGCTCCTTCCTGCTGATCGGGATGGTGACCATCACCTTCCTGAAGCGGCAGTACGCAAACACCAACAAGGCCGAGCGCCAGGCCATGATGCAGCGCGTCAGCCGCGCCATCCACGAATACCTCCGCGATCACGGCCATAACGAGGATTCCGCCTCGCTCCGCTCGCTGATGGCGGAGCCCCAGAGCCGGTACTTCCTCGGCGACCTGGCCAATTCCCAGAAGATCGACATCAACCTCTTCGATGCCCAGGGACGGCTCTGCACGGCGACGCAGCGCGCCATCTACGACCAGGGCCTGCAGGCCCCTCTCATGCGGCCCGATATCCTGGACCTGCTGAAAGGCCCCGACGCCCGGCCCCTGATCATGGTGGAAGAGACCATCGGCAAGCTGCGATATATCTCCTGTTACACCCCGCTGAAGGATGAGCAGGCACGCAACGCCGGCTACCTGAACGTTCCCCTGTTCTACTCCAAGCGCGAGCTGGACGAGCAGATCGGCAGCGTGATCGTCGCCCTGATCAACCTGTATGCCGTCGTGTTCCTGTTCTCCAGCCTGCTGGCCTATGTCATCACCCGCTGGATCACCCGGGCCTTCGACGTCATCATCAGCCAGTTCGGCAACCTCGCCCTGCATGGCAACGAGCCCCTGCAATGGCCTTACGACGACGAGATCGGCCTGCTGGTGGCGGAGTACAACAAGATGGTGAGCAAGGTGGAGGAAAGCGCGGCCCTGCTGGCCCGCAGCGAGCGGGAAGGCGCCTTCCGGGAAATGGCCCGGCAGGTGGCGCACGAGATCAAGAACCCGCTCACACCGATGAGCCTGAACGTGCAGTATCTCCAGAAAGCCATCAAGGCCGGTCAGCCGAACGCCCTGGAGCTGGCCCAGCGTATGACGGACTCCCTGCTGGAGCAGATCAACAACCTTTCGGTCATCGCCTCCGAATTCTCGGACTTCGCCCGCGTGGGCTCGCGTCCGGAAGAGATCCTGCTCAACGAGGTAGTGCGCAACGTCGCCGAGCTGTACCTGAACGAGCCGGGCGCCGACGTGACCTATATCGGCCCGCAGCGGCAGCTCTGGGTACTGGCCGACCGCAGCCAGCTCGTGCGCATGATCACCAACCTGATGCAGAACGCCGTGCAGTCGATCCCACATACCCGGCACGGCAGCATTCGCGCGCGGCTCCAGCCGGTGGGCGACATGGCCCAGATCACCGTGCGCGACAACGGCAGCGGCATCAGCGAAGAAGCCCAGGCCAAGCTGTTCACGCCCTACTTCACGACCAAGAACTCGGGCACCGGCCTGGGCCTGGCCATGACCCGGCAGATGGTGGAGTCCTGGGGCGGCAGCATCAGCTACGAGACAGAGGCCGACGTGGGCACTACCTTCCTGATACGCCTGCCTCTGCGCGTGCCCGAGCACGAACGGGAAGAGCATCACAGCTCAACGGATGCCGAGGAAACCCAGCATGACGAGGGCGGTCCGGAGCAGGCTGGCAGCTAAGAATCCTTGCATCGCGGGATTACTTAAGCGTATCCTAGACTTTCCGTCATCCAGAAGTTATGCTGTGCGCAGCAATCATCAGGAGGTTACAGTGAAACTCGCGCCGCTTGGTTCATCTCACCCTTCGACTGCGCTCAGGGTGAGATGAACCAAGCGGCGCTCCCGGAAGCTTTTCATGTCGTGGTTCGACTCCGGTTCGCCCGAACCCAAACCTCCGCTCACCATGACATGAAAAGGGAACCGGTTAACGAGCTGTCACTGGCAGCTTTTATGCAACGCAGCAATCATTAGGATGTGAGGAAGAAATCTGCACTGCTTTTTCCATGTTACCCTGAGCTCTGGTCGAAGGGCGGCCTGGAAGAAAAAGCAGTGCTCCGGGGCTTTTCATGCCATGGTTCGACTCCGGTTCGCCCGAACCCGAACCTCGGCACACTATGACAGAAAAAGAGGTTCACGTAACGATCCGTCACTGACAGCAAGGAGAACAATGCCGAGTCCCGATTATACAAGCTAAGGCACCCGGTCCGCTGCAAACTGCCCACTGCAAACTTGTATAAGCTAAAGGCTAACTATGCTAAGGCTCCCGATCCACTGCAAACTGCAAACT
>JASLDA010000078.1 GCA_030151745.1 Chitinophagaceae bacterium
GGTGCATATTCCGAACGTGCCCAGCAACTATGTCCGGATCAAGGTAAAGGGCAGCGGGAATATCTTCTTCGCAATTTCCGAATCGGCTACTTTCCTGGATCATGGGACCGTCGGTGTCGGCAGCACGCCGCTTGCCGAGAACGTGACGCTGAGTCCGGTTCCCGTGCACGGCAGCCTGCAGGTAAGCGTTCCGCAAAGCCTGGGGAATGTCGAGTTCCGCCTGGTGAATATGGTCGGGCAGGCAGTCTGGACCGGTAAGCTGAGCGGCAGCCAAACGCTGGATGCGAGCCGCTGGCCGCGGGGCATCTACCAGATGACCATGCGCAACGATGCCGGCTTCCAGCAAACCCGGAAACTGGTTCTCGAGTGATTCGGGGACGAGGATTGTAGATTGAAGAGCGGTGCCGGAAACGGCCGGATGCTTTTGAAATCTTGGATCTGCAATCTACAATCTTCGATATTTTTGGAGCTTCATGCGCCACCTTCCCAATATTCTGACGCTTGCAAACCTGTTTTGCGGCTGCCTGGCCATAGTCTTTATACTTAACGCCCAACCTTTCCTGTACCAGCTTCCGGATTCCGGGGAGCCGATGATCAGCTGGGGCTGGGCCTATGGCACCACGCAGATCCAGTGGGGCGCGGTCCTGATCTTTGCCGCGGGCCTGTTCGATCTGCTGGACGGCTTCACGGCCCGGGCGCTTAAGGTCTTCTCGCCCATCGGCGCCGACCTGGACTCGCTGGCGGATGTCGTCTCGTTCGGAGTTGCCCCGGCTGCGATCCTTTATAAAATGCTCTGGGACTGTGTGGTTTCCCAGACCGGCAGCACCGGCCGCAGCGATGTGGATGTGCTGTATATGGCCCCCGCTTTCCTGATTGCCTGCTTTGCGGCCCTGCGCCTGGCCCGCTTCAACGTGATGCCCGCCACGGGCAGCGGCTTCACGGGTATGCCCACGCCGGCAGTAGGGATGTTCGTAGCCAGCCTCGGGCTGGTGGAGTGGGAGCATCCCTCCGGCTGGGTGCGGTACCTGTTCATGTCGCACTGGGCCATTTATGCGCTGATCGCGCTGCTCTGCTATTTCATGGTTTCAAAGATCCGGTTCCTGAAGCTGATGCCGTATAAATGGAGCCTGGCAACGGCCTGGCCGCAGCTGGTACTGGTTGTCGCGACCCTGGCGGCCATCCCCTTCGTCGGCATAGATGCCATTGCGCTGGGTTTCGGCCTGTATGTCATTCTGAGCTTTGTTGCTCCTAAAGCTCCCGCTCCGGCCGCCGAAGCCTAACTTTGCAGCCGCCCGCAAGAGGGCGGTGCTTCGAATATTTCTATTTTTCTGACGATGACGTTCAATATTCATATCAACGTAATGCCCCTGAAGGATCTGCTGGACCCCCAGGGCAAGGCTGTAACCGGAAGCCTCCACAACCTCGGCCTGAGCGGCGTGCGCGACGTGCGCATCGGCAAGCATATCAGCCTGCAGGTAGAAGCCGCAGACGAGGCCGCCGCCCGCGAGCTGGCCCAGAACGCCTGCAAAAAGCTGCTGGCCAACCCGGTGATGGAAGCATTCGATATCCAGGTCAGCGCGGCCAGCTAATTCCGCATGGCGCAGGGACGGCAACAGGCGGGGCAGGAGGGCGGAAAGCTCATCCTGGTGCCCACGCCGATCGGTAATCTCGGCGATATGACCTATCGCGGCGTAGCCACGCTCCAGGCTGCCGATGCCATTCTCTGCGAGGATACGCGCACCAGCGGCCTGCTGTTGAAGCATTACGGCATCCAGAAGCCGCTCAGCGCCTATCATCTTCACAACGAGCATAAGGTGCTCCGGCAGCTCGTGGAGCGCCTGCAGGCCGGAGAGACCCTGGCGCTGCTTACCGATGCTGGAACCCCGGGTATCTCCGATCCGGGCTTCCTGATCGTCCGGGAATGCGTCCGGAACGGGATCCCGGTGGAATGCCTGCCCGGCGCGACGGCTTTCGTGCCGGCCCTGGTGCAATCCGGGCTTTCCTCCGACGCCTTTGTTTTCGAAGGTTTCCTCCCGGTGAAGAAAGGCCGGCAGACCGCGATGAAGGCTATTGCCGCGGAGATGCGGACCGTGATCCTGTATGAATCCCCGCATCGCCTGCCGCGCACCTTGCGGGAGCTGGCGGAAATCTGCGGCGCTGAGCGGCCCGCGGCCGTCTGCCGGGAGCTGAGTAAAATGTTCGAGGAAACCCGGCGCGGCCCCCTGCAGGAGCTGGCAGCCTGGTATGAGGCGCATCCGCCGAAGGGCGAAATCGTGCTGCTGATCGGCAAAAGCGAAGAGCGGACCAGGGCCTTGGATTGAGGATCCCGGACCGGGCCAGGCCGCTGCCGGGGGCCGAAATGCCGCCGGCATTATAGCGATTGGTGAATTTTGATTGATATACTTCCGTATTTTTGATGGATACATTGCGGCAGGCACCGTCTTTGCAGGACGGCAGATGAAATTGCAGAACGCCTGAGCCGCCCGTTTTACACTGAATTTATTGATGGATTATAATACAACCCGCACGCAGATGCACATGCCGGAGTACGGTCGCAATGTGCAGCGCATGGCCGAGTATCTCCTGACGATCGAAGACCGCGCCCGGCGCCTGAAAAACGCAGAGGCCGTGATCGACGTCATGGCCGTCCTGAACCCGCACTTGAAGCAGATCGAGGACTACCGCCACAAGCTCTGGGATCACCTGTACCAGATGACGGACTTCAAGCTCGACGTGGATAGTCCCTATTCCGCGCCGACGCCGGAAGACGTCCGCAAAAAGCCCGAAGTGCTGCCTTATCCGAGCAATAAGATCGCGCACCGCCACCTGGGCAGCAACCTGCAGCAATTGCTGAAGAAAGCAATGGAGGAGCCCGACGAGGAAAAGCGCCAGGGCTATACCCAGCATCTGGGCTATTATATCAAGCTGGCCTACGCGACCTGGCATAAAGAGCCGGTGGGCGACGATATGGTGAAGAACGAGCTGAGCAACCTGTCGCGGGGGATGCTGCAATACGAGCCCAACGGGTATCGCGTGCAGGTGGATATACGGCCGGAAACCTTCGGCAAGAAGAACAAGAAGCGCCAGTACGTACAGCCCGGCCAGACCAGCGCAACCGGCAGCGGCGGGGGGAACAACAACAATTACAAGAAGCGCAAGTTCAACAAGAACAAGAATAAGAGCGGGGGAATGGCGTAAGCGTAGCCGACGGTTGAATCGTCGGCTGGTTAAATCGGCCCCTGCACGGCACGTAGCCTGCAGGAGATTGAAAGGCGGATGTACCGATGCCCGATTCCCGGACTTCCTGTCCCCGTGTCGGCGGGCGAAAATCCTGACATTCGCTGCAGCCTGCGTTTCAGGCGGAATCAGTTCGCGATTGCCGTTCCCGGGTTTGATTTTCTATGTGAAGATTTCTTGGACCGGCCACAGGTCCCGGCATAAGCCGGCTATGCGGCCGATCCGACTATTCGTCCGCGCAACTGTTCGGCCAAGCCAACTGACCTTATTTTTACCGGAGCATGAAAGCCTTTGAAATCCGCGGCGGCAAGCCGCTTCACGGAACCATTACGCCCCAGGGCGCCAAAAACGAAGCCCTGCAGGTGCTCTGCGCAGCCCTGCTGACCGATGAGGCCGTCACCTATACCAATGTGCCGGACATCATCGACGTCAACCTGCTGATCGAGCTGCTGGGCGATATGGGCGTCACCGTGAGCCGGCCGGAGCCGGGCACCCTTGTGCTGCAGGCGACGGAAATCCACCAGGATTATTTCAGCGGGCAGACCTTCAGGCATAAGAGCGGGCGCATGCGCGGTTCGGTGATGGTGGCAGGCCCCATGCTGGCGCGCTTCCGCAAGGCGCAAATCCCCCAGCCCGGGGGCGATAAGATCGGGCGGAGACGCCTGGACACGCATATCCGCGGTTTCGAAGGGCTGGGCGTCAAGTTCGTTTATGACGAGGAGCATACACTGTTCCATCTCGAGGCAGAGAGGCTCATCGGGACGCAGATCCTGCTGGACGAGCCTTCCGTGACGGGTACGGCCAATATCGTAATGGCGGCGGTACTGGCCGAAGGCACGACCACCGTTTACAATGCCGCCTGCGAGCCTTATGTGCAGCAGCTCTGCCGCCTGCTCACTTCTA
>JASLDA010000079.1 GCA_030151745.1 Chitinophagaceae bacterium
AGATTGCCGGTTTCGTCGACCATCTTGACTACGACGTCGCTCATTTGCTTCTGGTTGCGGGCGTTCAGTACGCGGCCGAGGACCTGGAGCTTAGGCTCGGTCTGGATACGCCAGATATCGTCGCAGCAGGTCGGGTTCTTCAGCGCGATGGAGCCTACGCGGTTGGAAACTAGGTAGGCGTCGGGCTTGCCGACCGGATCCTTGATATAGTAGAGCTCGTCTGCAGACGTATTGATGGGATAGCCCATGTTCTGCAGGTTGGTATAGCGGGAAGGACCGCCTTGTGCGGAATAGATATCGAAACCGCCCATGGAGACCTGGCCGTCGGAAGCGAAATACAGGGTTCCGGTACGGCTGTCGTAGTACGGTGTCATGTCGTTGCCTTCGGTATTCACCTGCTTACCGCAGTTTTGCGGGCGGCGGTATGTACCGCGGGCCGGGTCGATGACGGAGTACCACAGGTCGTATTTACCGCGGCTCTGGATTTTACGGTTGGAAGAGAAGAACAGGATCTCCTTCTTGCCCACCTTGGCTACATAGGGATGCGTGTTGGATCCCTCTTCGTTGATGCCCTCGCCCAGCAGCTCCGGCTCATGCCAGCTGCCGCGAAGCGTATCGAACTTGGAGACGTAGATTTTGCACATCACGCTCATGGTATCGCCTTCCTTGCAGCGCGTGAAGTAGAAGCGGTCGCCGCCGGGGCTGAAGCAGCCGTTGCCGGTGTGGATGCGGTCGTCGTTGAAGGGCCCGTCGTTGAAGGGCAGCGGCCATTGGAACGAATCCACTTCCGCTACATGATACTGCTTGTGCGAAGTCATGAAGCGGCTGTAGTACTGTCCTTTGCGGCCGTTACCGGAAACGTTGTTCTGGTTCATGGTAGAGAACAGCAGGGCGGTATCGCCAAGCGGATAAGGAGAGGCCTCGGTAAAGGCGCTGTTCACGTTCGGGCCGGCGTTCTTCATCGTAACCGGCTGCGGATCGTTCACGGAGTTCTTGCCCATGATCGCGCCGTCGATTTCGCGCTGGGCCGTTTTCTTCAGTTTCTTGAACGTCTTGGGATTGTCCGCCATGAACTGCTGGAAAGCGTGGATCGCGGAATCGTAGAGCCCCTGCATTTTCAGCATGCGGGCTTCCTTGTACTTGGCTTCCGGGTAGAGCTTGGCGGCCATGGCATATGCCTCGCCGTAGTTCTTGGCTGCCGGTCCGTAGTCGCGGGAAAACATGTATGCTTCCGCAAGCTGGTAGGACAGGTACGGATTGCGCGGCTGTTCCAGCTTCAGCTGGCTGTAATACTCGATCGCTGTGAAATAGCTCCCTTCATTGAACAGACCGTTAGCCCAACGGATTTTCTTGTAGTAAGGCAGCGTGCGAACCGGGTCGTTAGCCGGGTTGCGGTACTTTGCCTTTTGCTGCTGTGCCTGTGCATCATACTGTATCGAAAGAACTAGGAGTGACGCGAGTAAAAGTAGCAGCCGGTTTTTTCTCATGAGGGTGTGCGTTATTAATCGGTATAAAAGTATAGAACTCGTTAAAAAAAAGAAAGGGCAAAACGAAATTTTTTTTGCCCTTTCTGTGACGATAAATTATGTAGCCCCCTTTCTTAGAAGCGCGCGCAGGGATAACCGCGGCGTCCTCCGAAATCGATCGGGTTCGGCGCGATGTAGCGCAGCATGATCTCGAAGCCGCCACGGCCGGCGGATGCGTCGTTCAGCGCGGAGATGTTGTAATCGTAGCCTACGCCGAAACGGAAGCCCTGGAAGTCGATGCCTACGGTCGCCATCGCGGCGTCGCTGCTGCGGTAGAATACGCCGAGGAAGACGGCGGTGGCCACGCTGGAATAGTTCGGGTTCGCGAGGGCGAAGTTGAATTCGTTACCGACGATCACCTCGGTGGCCGTGGCCTGGGACTGGTACAGTACGACCGGCAGCAGGCGGAGGCGGTCGCTGACCTGGGCGATGGCGCCGGCCTGGGCCGTATACCGCATGGACAGGCCTACGTCGCTGTTCCGCTGCTTCTTGAGGCTTTCCTGGGGTTGGTTCAGGTTATTGGCGCCCACGCCCAGCGTGTAGCTGAAGCGGTCGCCTGTCTTCTGCGCCCAGGCGATACCTGCATTGATGGTCCAGAAATGCACGTTGTTGTTCAGGTAGGGATACTCCTGGGACATTCCCGGCTGGAAGAGCCCGTTGAGGAACTCGTCGCCGAAATAGGCCTTGCTGAGATCGAGGCTCTTGGAGTTGTAGCCTCCCTGGAAGCCTACGGACAGGGATTTGTCCGGCACGCCGTTCGTGGAGCTTTCCCCCAGGAACTTATGGTAGGCCACGGAAGCCAGCACGGAAGTGTTGGAAAGGTTCAGGTCCCCGGCCTTGTCGTTATAGATCTGCAGGCCTGCGGCAAGGAAGTCGTCCCCGGCGAGGTCTGAGACGATCGGGGCGTCAACGGTAGCGCAATAGGTCTTGAACGGAATGGTAACACTCTGCCACTGATTGCGGTAAATGCCTGCTACGCGGACCGTCCCGTTGAAGTTGCCGGTGAAGGCGGGGTTGATGGTCAGCGGGGCGGCATTGAACTGGGTGAAGTGAATGTCCTGCGCGAAAGCCGAGGTTCCGGCAATGGCGATCAGTGCGGAGAGGCCTGCAGCTTTGAGGATATTTTTCCTGATCATAGTCTGTCGCTACGGTTAGATTGTATGTTGTGTCAGTGGTAGAGGACGAAATAACGGGTTGTCGCGGGTCCGGAAGCAGGAGCTGGGCCTGCTGTCCGAAGGCTGAAAATACAGAATAAATTCAGAGTTGCAAGTTTCGTGCGCAAGGGAAGTATTTTTCTCCGGCGCCGCTCCCCGGCTCTTCGTTATCGTCCTACTTCAATTTCAATAGACAGACACGCCAGGATAAAGGGTTGGCGGCGGTTAAAAAAGTTTTTTACGCGGCTCACCCGGCTGGTATTCTGCAGGATGCGCCGGCGCGCGGGACACGGTTTTTATCCGAACTTGCCGGTATGGCAGCAGAAAAACTCCGGCTCGACAAATACCTCTGGGCCATCCGCATCTTCAAGACCCGCAGCCTGGCCACCTCCGCCTGCGATGAGGGAAAAGTGAAGTACCTGGGTCAGAACGTCAAGCCCGCGAGAGCGGTCTCCGTCGGCGACCGTTACGATATCAAAACACCGGCCCGGCGCTGGACCATCGAGGTCACCGGCCTGCTGCACAACCGCGTCGGCTACGAGGACGCCATCAGGCACTACGTGGACCTGAGCACCGAGGAAGACCGGCAGCCGGCCCAGTATATCAGCTCCTCATTCTATACCGGCAAGCGCCTGAGCAAAACGGGACGCCCGACAAAGAAACAGCGCCGGGACCTGGGCGATGTGCTCGGGTCGGACGGCGCTGCAGACGGGGATGCCCCGGAATGATCAGTAAATCGTGCGGTAGTCTCCGGTACGCATCATGGCCCAGTTCTGCCCCAGGTCCTCGCTGCGGTAAAGGCCGGTGGACGTAGCTATGTAAACGTATTGACGAATGACCTCGTTCTTGTAGATATCCTGCTTGGACGTGATGCCGTAAACCGTTGTGAAGGGCTTCAGTCCATTGTTCGAAGGCTGGAAGTTGGTGCCTACCAGGCGGTAGATGCCGGCGGAATCCAGGCCTACGAGCAGGCCCTGGCCGAGGGGCGAATGCATGGAGCGGATTTCCTGGTTGGTCGGAAGGCCGGTGTACTGCGCCCAGTCCACGGCGTTGTTATTGCTGTACCAGACACCGTTTGCGCCGGTTGCATCCCCCGCGATCAGGGCATTGTTGAAGTTTGCCAGGTGGTAGGTGCCGCCGGGGAAGGGCGTATTGACCGAAACCGGGCCGAAGGGATCCGGGGAGCGCTGCTTCTCGTAAAGGGCGCCCGAGGCGTCCACGGCATACATGAAACCATTGTTCAGGCGCGCCAGGCTGAGCACGCGGGGACCGGTGATCCTCGGCCAGCTCTCACCGTTGTCGTCGCTTTCCGCTATGCCGTCGAGCGTTGCCAGGAGCACCATGTTAAAGCCGTTGGCCATCAGGCTCTGCCAATGCGCCAGGGTATCCACGCGCCGGTTTACGGGATTGAAGTTCAACCCGTTGTCGGCACTGAGGTGCAGGTTGTACTTGGCCCACAGGATATTGTTCCCCGAAGTGAGCAGGGAGCGGGCCGGCACACCGTCGTAGGGGAAGATGATCTTGTAGGCCTGCCCGTCGTTCGTATTGTACAGACCTCCCAGCTTGTCAGCGAAATAGAGGCTGTAAGGAGTCTGGATCACCTTGGTGTTGTCTTGGGTGCCGTCTTCCTTCTTGCAGCCGCTGCCGGCGAAACCGGCGATAGCTGCTGACAACAATACGAAATGGAGAAAGTACCACTTGCCTGATCTCATGCGGGTAAGCAAATTTTGGACAAGATTAAAAAAAATGGCGGTATTGCCAAGTGCCGGGACCGGTTTGAGCCGAAAGTTTCTTTCCGTCCATAACCTTAGGGAAACATAAAGACGGTAAGAAGTCCTGGAACGGTGGGTATCCGCGGGTTATTTTTTAGCGCATGGCGACCTGCCGCGCCTTATTGGCTGCGGTGATCCGCTGAGCGAGCTGCGCCAGCTGCAGGA